>JAJRVG010000157.1 GCA_021545595.1 Zetaproteobacteria bacterium
CCCTGATGCGCAGGCTTAATGAAGAGCTTGAGATGACGTTTCTGATTGCATCCCATGATCCGGTTGCTATGGATGCAGCACATCAGCTCTATACGATGCAGGATGGTAAAATTGTGAGGCTGGATTTACGTTAACGTGGCTGCCATACCTGTTCTGATTCTATTGTTGCTCTACCCTGTAGTGGCAGATGCGGTTGAAGTTTCCGGGCGCTACACCAATCTTTTTTTCCATACGGAGAATCTGGCGAACCAGAAGCAGACCAGTGACTTGAACCGGCTGCGGCTCAGGGCCCAGGAGAGGCTTGACCACTTCTCCTGGGAGTTTGTCTACGATCACTCCCTGCTCTACGGCGGAGTGGTCAGGGATGCTCAATACCAGGCCGCCTCCAGCCTGCCTTATCCCACCTATCTGGATCTCACCGCATACATTTATCGAGGCCGCTCGCTGGACTGGAGGCATTTACTCTATCGCGGCTGGGTGCAGTATGAGCAGGATCAACTTCTGCTCACTCTGGGTCGTCAACGGGTTGCATGGGGTTCAGGCCGGATATGGAACCCGACGGATCGTTTTAATCCTATTAACCCCACGGCTGTCGAGAAAGATCAGAAAATCGGTGTGGATGCTCTTAACACTGCCTGGCGCTATGATGATTTTGGCAGCTTTCAAATGATTGCGACACCCGGTAGTAGTGAACATAACGTCACCCGCAAGGTGGCCGGTCGCTGGCAGGATACCTTCGGCGAACTTGATGTGGCGGTCATGGGCGGCCTTTTTGGCAGTGAACAGGTGCTCGGAGTTGATTTTGCCGGAAATATCGGTGACGGTGGAGGCAGGCTTGAAGTGGTGCGGTCAACTTCCGGTCCGGATGGTGCCTATACACAACTCATGGTCGGCTACGACTACACGCTCTTTCATGCATGGCTCCCCAAAGGGCTCTATCTGGGTGTTGAATACTTCTATAATGGGGCATCTTCACAGCAGACCTCTTTAGTTCTGCAGGACAGACTGCAGAGCTTAAGCCGTTCCCTCTGGGGTGGTATGCTGGGTTATGATTTGACCGCACTTTTGCGATTCGACTTTCTCCTGCTTGCTGATGTGACACGGCATAGTTTTTTCTATGCACCAAGTGTCATATGGTCGGTTACCGATAGTGTTGATCTTGCAGCAATAGTCCAGCTGACGAGAGATGGGCAGAGCGGCGAGTTTGCTTCACAAAGACCGCTCTATGTGATGCAGCTGGACTGGTACTTCTAAAATATAATTAGTGGATGCGGTTATGCAGCTTCTGGTGGCGCTGCTTACCATGCAGTTTAACCCACTTTTCAAAATTCCCATAGGCATTCATAAAGGACTGAAATACCGTTTTTGGCATGCTGCATACCAGACAACGGCCATCGGCATTGATAATGGAATCAGGTGGCAGGCGAAGGTGGGAGCTGACATCACCGAACATATCTCCGGTCTCCATCGTGTGTCTGATGGTCTCCTCATTCTCTTTGTGTGCAGCGACAGCCTTACCATAGACGATAATACAGCAACGATCTTCCATCTCCCCGTCACGGGTGATAAGAGTTCCATCCATAAACTCCAGTATACGGGATTCATCGGCAAGCCATTTTCGGTCAGCTTCCGGGAGTTCAGTCATGGCCGGATGGCTATATGACATCGAATGAATCAGCCGTGCCTGTACAATCTGCATCAGGCGTTCACCGGCCATGGGGGAGCGCTGCATCAGTTGGGAGATAGCCAGATCAGAGAACTCAAGAACAAGGGCATTGTCAGCTGCTGTTACAGTGGCTGAGCGGGGAAGCTGGTAGACACAGGCAAACTCACCAAAGAAGTGGCCGGGCTCAAGTGTACTAAGGTTAACATGGAGGCCGGTAGCGGTATCCATGTGTACCTCCATTTTACCCTCCAGAATCAGGTAGAAGCTCCGGTTCACTTCGCCCTGCCGTACAATATCTTTCCCTTTCTTAACCTCCAGCATGCGGCCATGCTCAAGAAAATCCATACCCTCGCGGTCAGAGAGCTGGTCGATCAGCAGAAAGAGCTTTCCGGCAGCACCGGTTTCCATATCGATCGGACCATCAGCGGTAACCTGAGCCATACTTCTTAAGGCCTCAATTTCATCCCGATCCGGGTGTTCAAGCAGCCTGCATATTTCAAGGAAACCGATGGCATCACCGGCACGACCTCTGGCCAGCATGCGTCTCGCCATCACTATGGCCAGCTCACGAGCAGGCTCGACCTCACCTATACTCTGCAGCATCTGAATCAGCGGCCGGGCAATATGCAGGTCTTCAGGGAAGATCCCGTGCATTTTCCTGTATACATGAAGTAAATTTTCCTGATTTAAAGGCATATACGTGAACTTTAGTAGATGTTTCAATATTTTAATAGTTAAAAAGCTTCAACAGGGTGGTAAGTGCGCAGTTTGCTTGGGGATTTCCTGTCAGGCATGTAGACTCTGCCACCATGAGTGAAATTCAGGCAATTTCCGGCAATCCAGGAGGCAGGCTTCCATTTGCTCCTGAAGGCTGGCCCTTTATCATACCAACACTGTTGCTGCTGACAGTGTCGGTTGCACTACAGTGGTGGGTTCCATCCATCATACTGGTTCTTCTTCTGACCTTTATGCTGAATTTTTTCAGGGACCCTGAACGCCTGGCACCGGCAGGAGAAGGGCTTTTTATCTGCCCGGCTGACGGCAAGGTGATTCGTGCTGATAGTGATGCCGATGGAGGTCAAAGTGGTCTGCGTGTTGATATCTTTATGAATGTATTTGATGTACATGTGAATCGTGCCCCTATGTCGGGCCGAATCACTCACATGAAATATTTTCCCGGCAACTTTATCAATGCCAGCTTTGAACATGCCGGTGAGGAGAATGAGCGCAACCGTTTTGAGATGGAAACAGAGAGTGGAAAAATTGCTTTCACCCAGATTGCGGGTCTGGTTGCGCGGAGAATCGTCTCTTATGCGGCCGTGGGTGACCATGTTGAGGCGGGGCAGAGGATCGGCATGATCCGTTTTGGTTCACGCGTGAATTGTGAAGTTCCTGCAGGTTATGAGCTGTGTGTGAAGCTGGGGGACAAAGTCGTCGCCGGCAAAACCATCGTTGCTCGAAAGGCTGGCGGCTGAATTGGCACAGGCACACAAGCGTTCAGTGACCCGGCGTGGCATCTACCTGTTACCAAGCCTGTTTACCCTGATGGGTCTGTTTTCAGGGTTTTATGCCCTGATTGCTGCCGTACAGGGGCGTTATGAACTGGCTGCATGGGCTATTCTGGCTGCCGCAGTGTTTGATATGCTTGATGGCCGTGTCGCACGCCTGCTAAATGCCGAGTCTGCATTTGGTGCAGAGCTGGATTCTCTCTGTGATATGGTCTCATTTGGCCTCGCTCCGGCCGTATTGGTTTATCTGTGGGCGTTGGCGCCGCTGCAAAAAATTGGCTGGCTGGCGGCATTCCTGATCACAGCCTGTGCAGCTCTGCGGCTGGCACGTTTCAATGTCCAGCTGGCCAGTCAGGATAAACGCTATTTTCAGGGGTTACCGACACCGGCAACTGCACTGCTGCTTGCCACGGCGATTCTATTTCATGAGCAGGGAGGGTATGAACCTGCTGCATGGTTATGGCTTGTTATTTCTGTTTTTCTGGCATGGCTGATGGTTAGCGGGGTACGTTTTCTGTCGGGGAAAGATATTGATCTTAAAAAACGACGCTCTTTTGCCCTGTTAACAGGCATGCTTCTGGCCATTGTGTTTGTGATGGCAGACCCGTACAAGATTCTGTTCGGGGTGATGTTGGTCTATTGTCTTCACGGTCCGATATTAAGTATCTGGCAACATCAGAAGGTATCCCGGTATCGTGTAGCACGGCGGTTGGCACGTCACAAACGTGACAAAGCTGAAACGAAAGAGCATTGACCCGCGAAGCTCACAGTGATTTAATCCGGCACATGGACAGACAAAGCAGATCATTTTTGGTTAGATGGGCGCAGTTGCTACTACTGCGGATGGGCCTGTGCGCCTGCTGAACTGATCAGCAGCTGATACACAGGCCGTAGGATTTTCCTGCGGCTTTTTTTTGGATTTTAAACAGCTGAACCAGCGCGTCCATGCGTTTTTTCAGCAGGCAAAGCTAAAAGCGTCGGCTTAGTTTTGCTCACAATCTCAAGAATATTGTCCTTGAGATTGGTGGCCCTTCCATGAGCCACACGGAGGCCTGATTTTTTCAGTGCATCCTTATTGTATTGTGTCGGGTGAAGGGTGCCCGCAGGAGTATAAGATGTCGGATCGTTTGTATATTTTTGATACCACTTTGCGTGATGGGGAGCAGTCTCCAGGCTGCTCCATGAATATTGAGGAAAAGATGCGTGTTGCTCACTCTCTGGCAACACTCGGTGTTGATATTATCGAGGCAGGATTTCCGATTGCATCACCCGGTGATTTTGAAGCCGTGCACCGGATTGCTTCAGAAGTGAAAGGTCCATGTATTGCAGGCCTGGCGCGTGCGCATCCCAAAGATATTGAACGCGCCGCTGAAGCTGTAAAGCCAGCAGGAGACCGGGCCCGCATTCATACTTTTATCGCAACCAGCCCCATTCACATGGAAGCTAAATTGCGCATGACACCTGATCAGGTGGTGGAGCGTGCAGTTGAAGCTGTAAAACAGGCAAAAAGTCTGGCACCTGAAGTGGAGTTTTCGGCTGAGGACGCAGGCCGTTCCGAGATGGACTTTTTGTGCAAGATTGTTGAGGCCACGATCGCTGCCGGGGCACGTATTATCAATATCCCTGATACTGTGGGTTACATGACTCCGAATGAATTCGGGGCACGTATTGGTGAGTTAATGACACGTGTTCCGAACTCTGATCAGGCCATCTTCTCAGTACACTGTCATAATGATCTGGGGCTGGCCGTGGCCAACTCGTTGGCGGCGGTGGAGAACGGTGCGCGTCAGGTTGAGTGCACCATCAACGGGCTGGGTGAGCGGGCTGGCAATGCAGCATTGGAAGAGATGGTGATGATTTTGCGTACACGCTCGGATCGTTACGATATCGAAACCAGTGTCGATACAACCAAGATTGTTCCGACCTCTAAACTGGTCTCTCAGATTACCGGCATGCCGATTCAGCCGAACAAGGCGATTGTTGGAGCCAATGCATTTGCGCATGAGTCAGGCATTCATCAGGACGGCGTGCTGAAACACAAGAAGACCTATGAGATCATGACACCGGAATCGGTGGGCTGGAATACCAACCGTATGGTGCTGGGTAAGCACTCGGGTCGTGCAGCGTTGAAGTCACGTTATGAGAGTCTGGGTGTAGAAATTGATGCAGATCAGTTGAGTGCGGTGTTTGAGCGTTTCAAGGTATTGGCCGATAAAAAGAAAGATATCTTTGATGAAGATCTGATGGTGATTTTTTCCGGAGATTCTGAAGTTGAACTGGAGCGCGTGAAACTGGTTTCCCTGCATGCAGCATCGGGCACTAAAGATGCGCCTGTGGCTGCTGTTGAGCTGGATATTGAAGGTGAAATTCACAGGGCTACAGCTCAGGGCGATGGACCTGTGGATGCCGCCTTTCAGGCAATTAAATCACTGGTTGAGCCCAATGGAAAGCTGTTGCTCTACTCGGTGAATGCCATCACGGCAGGCACCGATGCACAGGGTGAAGTGACTGTACGCTTGCAGGATGGTGATCGTGTTGTGAATGGCCAGGGCTCTGATACTGATATTGTTGTGGCATCGGCCAAGGCACTGATTGCTGCCTTGAATAAATTACCGAACATGCATGCAAAAGAGATCCATGCCCAGCACTCAGGTGTTTGATTGATCTGCAAAAGGCAGGGCGAAGCCCTGAAGATCATGGATGGCCTGAATCAAAAGCCACCCAAGGTGAATGCCAGAGGCAGAGAGAGTGCCCTGGGGTACTTCCATGGGCGGAAGCACCCCAGGGTCCCTTCTCTGCCGGAGCGATTAAAGGCCAGGGGCAGGAGGCCCTTGGCCGTATCAATTAGTTTACTCGCAACTCTTTAAGCCAGTGTTCCAGAAAGTGGATGTTGAACTTGCCCGACTGGAATCCCGGGTTGGCCAGCAGGCGCTGGTGTAGTTCAATGTTTGTGGTGATGCCGATAATTGCCAGTTCATCAATAGCCCGCTGCATTCTACGAATACACTTCTGGCGATCGCGTGCATGGGTGATCACCTTGCCGATCATGGAGTCGTAGTTAGGCGGGATCTTGTAACCCGTATAGATTGCAGAATCGACACGGACACTGCGTCCGCCCGGTGCGTGGTAGAGCTCGATAGTGCCCGGAGAGGGGGTGAACTTGAATGGGTGTTCCGCATTGATCCGACACTCAATGGCATGTCCTTTTCTTTTGATCTGTTTCTGGGTGAAGTCGAGTTTCTCGCCCGCTGCAACACGAATCTGCCACTCAACCAGGTCAACACCGGTAATCCACTCGGTAACCGGGTGCTCAACCTGAATGCGGGTGTTCATCTCCATGAAGTAGAATGAGTTATCCGGGTTCACCAGAAACTCAATCGTTCCCGCACCGACGTAATTGACGGCCTTGGCAGCAGCAAGACCTGCTGCGCAGATTGCCTGCCTGGTCTCTTCATCCAGAGATGGGCTTGGAGCCTCTTCCAGAACTTTCTGGTTATTACGCTGCATGGAACATTCACGCTCATAGAGGTGAATAATGTTACCATGTGTATCACCCAGCACCTGAACCTCCACGTGGCGAGGCTCTTCCAGAAACTTTTCGATAAACACAGTATCATCACCAAAAGCAGCACCTGCTTCGGTCTGGCACATACTGAAAGAATTTGGCAAGCCGGGTTCAGAGTGAACGATTTTCATGCCACGGCCACCACCACCTGATGCAGCCTTGATAATCAACGGAAACCCGGTTGATTCAGCTACCTTTTTGGCATCATCCACACTATCTACAGCACCATCGGAGCCAGGCACAAGCGGGACACCGGCCATCGCCATTCTTGCTTTGGCCTTCACTTTATCACCCATGGTGTGCATGGACTCAGGGGTGGGGCCAATCCAGGTGTAACCGGATTCAATAACAATTTCTGCAAATTCAGAATTCTCTGCCAGAAAGCCATAGCCCGGATGAATAGCCTCGCTGTCTGTGACTTCGGCAGCAGCTATAATGGCTGGAATATTCAGATAAGAGAGATTGCTGGCAGCAGGGCCTATGCAGATAGCCTCATCGGCCAGGCGTGTATGCATAGCCTCGCGGTCTGCCTCGTAGTAGACAGCAACACTGCGGACACCGAGCTCTTTGCACGCGCGGATAATACGGACGGCAATTTCACCACGGTTGGCGATTAGAATTTTATTGAACATGAAAACCTCTTAGTAATCAGAGCGGTATGATAACAAACAGGCCCTGGCCGTACTCTACAGGAGAGGCATTGCTTACAAGAATACTCTCGACAACGCCATCATACTCGGCCTCGATCTCATTCATCAGCTTCATCGCTTCAATAATACAGAGGGTATCACCCTTCTTCACCTTGCTGCCTTCAGTGATGAAGTTGTCAGCATCCGGTGATGGGGCACTATAGTAGGTACCAACCATGGGAGAGTTGAC
>JAJRVG010000158.1 GCA_021545595.1 Zetaproteobacteria bacterium
ATGGTCTGCAGATCATATTTTTCACGCAGCGCTGCCGCTCCCTTTACGGCATTGGCCTCGGGAACAATGCAGGTGATCAGTTTCTGCCTAGCTGCCATGGCCGAGCAGCCTTTCCAGAATTTCCGGGGCAATGTGAGTCGCAGCCTTCTCAAGCTTGGTCATATAGGCAATACCCATGCCGGGTGTATCCAGATTCCCTGCAATGTATATACGTTCAAAAATCCGATCTGCCTGATCATTGGCCACCACAATATTGATAACTTCCTTCTCAACATCGATGGCCACACTCAGAACGCCGAGAAGTTCATGGATGCCACTACCCTTACCGTAGTGGATGGTTGCGCCCTGAGCACCGGCCTGCTGAGCTGCTTTTACGATTTCATCACCCAGACCGCGCTGGACAACACAGGTGATCAGTGAAACATCGGTTAAGACGGTGATATTGCTCTCGCTCATGTCGCCTCCTCTACTGTTTTAGCAGCATGTTTATCACGCTGCTGATGGTGACGTTTGATCTTCCACTGTACCCAGAGCCCTGTGCTCAGCACGGAGATGATCGGGCCGATGGATGCCAGTGCCAGAATACCAAAGCCTTCAACCGCCTCGACCGCGTTACCCAGCCCCAGCCCCATAGCCAGTACCAGCGGCACGGTAATCGGACCGGTGGTTACACCGGCACTGTCCCATGCCACATTGACGAACTCCTCGGATGAGAGCCAGGTAAGAACCAGCGCAATTCCGTAGCCGGGAATAATCAGCCAGGTCAGTGGAAGTGAAAAGATAATTTTTGCAACACCAAGTGCGATACCGCAGCCGACTCCGATAGAGACGGCATAGAGCAGCATGCTCTTCTCAAAGGCACCATTGGTAAGGGTTTGAACCGTAATTCCCAGAGCATTCAATGCCGGCTCAGCCAGTGTTGCCCCGAATCCAAGGAACCAGGCAAAAAGAAGTACAATAATGATACCGAGAGCCCAGCTGTAGTAGGGAGATGTTGCTATGTCGGTGATGGTTGTGAATGAAGCAGGCAGGAGTGAGCCTGACTGCTCACCCAGACGCGAGAGACCATGCTCCAGCCCCAGATTAAAAATAATCATGCCGAGTACACAGAGTACAATACCGTAGATAATGGTAGCCCTGTTGCGAAGCCGCTCTTTGAGAATGTAGTGGAGCACAATCACCAGAAATGCGATCAGTGGAACAATAGCCCGGATGCCGGAGATAGTCTCCTGCCATGGGCTTGATTCCAGCCATGGAGTTTCATTTGTTGAGGCCGTAAGGGCCTGGGCATTTTGTGCTGCTGCAACAATCTGCTCCGGTGATGTGCTGCTACCGATAAATAGCCCCAGCAGGATGACTGCAATGATCGGAAAGAGAGAGGCGAGCGTCACAATACCGAATCCGGCGAGTGGGGATTTTCCCTTGCCTGCTGTGGTGGCGATGCCGACGCCGAGAGCAAGCACCAGAGGTACCGTAACCGGGCCGGTTGTCACTGCGCCACAGTCCCATGCCAGGCCCAGAATGATGGAGAGTTCGGGATCGGAGGAGAGATAGGCCGTTAATCCAATCAGTGGGAGAAGTGTAATATAGATCAGGGGTTTCAGGCTCCAGCCATAGAGAAGGCGCAGAGTTCCGAGCACAGCTGCCAGGCCGACACCGAAGCCGACGGCCAGAACAAGTGCTGTGGTCCAGTCATTCAACATGGTGTAGAGATAGGGGGCATTTTCAACCATTACGATGGAGCCTGCGGCCTTCAGTGCTCCAATGGCGGGCTCGGCAAAAGTAACGCCGATTCCCAGCAGCAGTGCGATCAGAAGAACCAGTTTCAACGAAGCCTTTGCCGGCAGTGTTTTGCCGATCATTTCACCAAAGGGCATTAGCCCGCGCTTGAGCCCTTCCATAAAGAGCATCAGACCGACCATAACGGCAAACAGGCCAATAATAATGCTCTCCGGGATGCTTACTTTCTGATGCAGGATAAGAATCTGAAAAAGGAGCAGGTAGATAGCCAGAGGCAGTACAGCCCGCAGTTGTTCGATGAAACGTACACTGATATAGGGTTGAAGCAGGCGGTAGATATCGAGTGAGCGAAGCCTGATTTTTGCAGGCTTTGGAATAATCAGGTTACCCTGCTGATCGACTACTGCTTCGGGCACTATATCGTTATAGCTGATAATATTCTGCTTTACAGAGGTTTCCCGGACAAGGGCTCCAAAGCGAATTTTTCTGTTGCCTGAACTCATAACTCTCCTTTTCCCAGTTAAAGCAGGTGGCCGGGAGACACGGATGCCTCTTGCTCACAACCTTAGCCGATGTCAGGGCGGTAGGTAAGGGAGAGATCATTCGTCCAGCTATCCCTGTTTGCCTCTGCCGGAAAGGGTTTTATAGTGCCCGGATGGCTGAAAAGATATTGAGCACCCGGAATCATGACCGTGATGCGGTGGGGATGACCTATCTCTACCCTGTCGTTTCAAGGCGTGCAGGGGGTGTCTCCATCGGCATCAACCTTAATCCCAACAGTGCATGCAACTGGCACTGTGCCTACTGTCAGGTGCCCGGTCTGGTTCGCGGTACGGCCCCCGGGATTGGTCTGGAGCAGTTGAAGCATGAGTTGACGGCAATGTTGGACGATGTGATTGATGGTTCATTTATGCAGGAGCGGGTGCCTGAGAATTGTAGAAAGCTTTGCGATATTGCCATCTCCGGCAATGGTGAGCCGACCAGTTGTAGCAACTTCGATGAGATTGTCAGGCTGATTGTTGAGGTGATGCAGTCATTCAATTTAGGTGACGACGTGAAACTTCGCCTGATTACCAACGGTTCCTATCTGCATAAGCCCAATGTTCAGGCCGGATTAGAGTTGATGAGCCACTCCAATGGTGAAGTCTGGGTGAAGGTGGACAGTGCAACAGCAGAGGGGATTAAACGCATTAATGGTATCACTGCAACGTCTGAACTGCTGTTTAAGCAGGTGAAGGGTGCGGCGAAGCTGTGCCCGACGTGGATCCAGACCTGTATGTTCACATGGGATGGCAGTGAGCCATCAGATGCTGAAGTGAATGCCTATCTGGTTTTTCTGCAACGGGTGAAGGCAGAGGCTGTGCCGGTGAAAGGGGTGCTGCTTTACGGGTTGGCTCGCCCCTCCATGCAGGTTGAGGCGAAGCACCTCGGAGCGCTCACATCCGGGTGGATGCAGTCCATGGCTCAGCAGATTGAAAATGTGGATTTTCCGGCGATACTCTCTCTTTGAGAGCCTCAACAGAGCCATCAAACGGGATATGGACAGGGCATGAAGGTTTTTAATTCCTGTGGCTGCCAGAATGTTTTGCTGCTGTTTTATATATCCACAAAGCGCGATAGCTATCGAAAAGTTGACCAATCAGACCAAGATAGGTATAGTAGTCTTTAATAGAGGTTGTTGACTATGATAGTGAACATTTCAGAAGCCAAGGCGAATCTGTCAAAACTGGTAAATATGGCCTTTCATGGTGAGAAGGTAGTGATTGCTAAAAATAATCTTCCTCTTGTTGACCTGGTGGTTCACCAGCCTGAAGGGAAGCGTAAATTGGGCCTTCTCGCAGGCAAATTTACTGTTCCTGACAATATTATGGGTGATGATGAAGAGATTAATGCCATGTTTTATGGTAATGAATCGAAATGAATGTGATTATTGATACCCATATCTTCTTATGGGCATTGGCTGAGCCTGAAAAAATAGAGTGTCACCGGAAGATAGAGATCGAAACATCAGCTAACACTGTTTTTGTAAGTGCGATAACTGTTGCGGAGTTGATGATTAAAACGTCGCTTGGCAAGCTGAATATCGACTTTGATCCAGTGGAAATGGCGAAACAGAGCGGTTTTGAATTGCTGGAGTTTCGTGCTGCTGATGCGTTGTTGCTGGGTGAGATGCCTTATCATCATAAAGACCCATTTGATCGAATGCTCATCGCACAAGCGATCTCTCGAAACTATACAATGATGTCCAGTGACAAGGTGTTTGAACGGTATGACTGCAAATTGATTTAAATACGAACGATGGATTTCCCGGGGGTGAATTCAACCGTGAAGGAGACTGTAAATCTAACTGTGTAAATATTTCAAACAGCTAATATGCTGACAGGAGTATTTATGAAGAAGAAAGAAAAATATGATCCAAAGATAGTTGCGTTAGCCAGTGAATTGGCTAAGCATATGAAGACGGAATCTGAC
>JAJRVG010000159.1 GCA_021545595.1 Zetaproteobacteria bacterium
AACAGAAAGGGTATCACTGAATCAGCCCGAAGCATTACCAGGGCGCTGCAGTCAGAAAACAGTGGAGCCCCTGTAGAGGAGGGGCAAGTCAGTCCGGCTATTTTTAAAGATACGTTTGCTCAGTTGAGCCAACTGTTTGATACCAGATATGGTGGCTTTGGCAGAAATCAAAAGTTTCCACGTCCACACAACATGCGTTATCTGTTACGTCACTGGAAACGCACAGGTGACACCAGTGCTCTGAAGATGGTCGAAGAGACGTTGCAGGCCATGCGTAGGGGTGGTATTTACGATCAGGTCGGTTTCGGTTTTCACCGTTATGCTACCGATGAAGCATGGAAGCTGCCCCATTTTGAAAAAATGTTGTATGACCAGGCATTGATCGCCATGGCTTATATCGAAACCTATGCCGCCACAGGCAAGCAGTTCTATGCCGACACGGCCCGTGAGATTTTCAGCTATGTTCTACGTGATATGACTTCGCCGGAAGGGCTGTTTTATTCGGCGGAGGATGCAGATAGTGAAGGAGAGGAGGGGCTGTTTTACCTGTGGAGAGCTGATGAGCTGGAACGTGCTCTTGGCAAGAAAGATGCCGCCCTGATCGGGCAGGTATTCAACGTTGAGAACAGTGGTAATTTTCTAGATGAGGCAAGTGGCAAAAAGAGTGGCAGAAACATTTTCTATCGTGATGCGGATTGGGACAGTCTGAGCAAAAGAAGCGGGCTGAAGAGAACCGAACTGGAGATGCACATTGAGTCAGCACGACAGCGCCTTTTCAGGCTGCGGGAAGAGCGCGTTCATCCGTTCAAGGATGAAAAAGTACTCGTCGACTGGAATGGCCTGATGATTGCTGCCTTGGCAATGGGTGGGCGTCTGCTCAATGAACCTGCCTACACAGAAGCTGCTGAGAAGGCAGCAGACCTCATTCTTGGTAAGATGAGGCTAAAGGATGGTCGGCTTCTGCATCGTTGGAACCGGGGCGATGTGGGTATTACAGGCACTCTGGATGACTATGCCTTTTTAGTATGGGGTCTGACTGAACTCTACCAGGCCGGATTGGACAGCTCTGTTCTGAATGCTGCGCTTGAACTTAACACTGTCATGATGGAAGAGTTTGAAGACAGTGGTAAGGGTGGCTTCTTTCTGACCGCTCAAGGTGCTGAAAACCTTTTGATTCGACCCAAGGAAATTTATGATGGTGCTATTCCTTCCGGCAATTCGGTTGCCCTGTTGAATATGCTGCGTCTGGCCCGGCTGACCGGGAACAGCAATCTTGAAAAAAAGGCGCAATCGACTGCCGATGCTTTTTACAGTGAGGTCAAAAAAGAGCCATTTGGTTATACCCAATTTATTTCCGGTCTAGATTTCGCACTCTCCGAAGGTTATGAAATAGTCATCGTCGGCGACCCCGACGCGAAAGATACCGGAGCAATGTTGAGTAGCCTGAATCATCAGTTTAGCCCCAACGCAGTAGTTGTTCTTCGGACAGAGGAAAAGGATGACGATGCCATAACCAGTCTGGCTCCGTACACACGCTTTCACACCTCTATTGATGGCAAAGCGACGGCCTATGTTTGTCAAAATTTTAGCTGCAATCAGCCGACAACAGATGTTAAAAAGATGCTGAGCCTGTTAAATTCAGGCAGTTAAAATGCAACCCCGCAAGCTAGCCTGCCACAGCAGTCATTAAACAGGCCAGGCCTCTGATTGGTTTATTTGAAAAGTTAAAACTCCACCAGTTCAGTAATGGAGTTCACCAAAATTTTTCTGAACTTCAAGAATCTCTTCAACACCTTTGAAAAAGGCATCGACGGCTTCAGGGGAAAAATGTTCTCCCCTTTGACTTTGGATAAAATCAAGTGATTCCTGAACTTTCCAGGCCGATTTATACACTCGCGTATGTACCAGTGCATCGAAAACATCTGCAATTGCAACAATTTGAGCCGACTTAGGTATCTGATCACCAGTCAGACCTTCAGGATAGCCATTTCCGTTCCACTTTTCATGGTGATACATAGCAATCTTCTCACTAGTCTGAAGAATTTCCGAGTCAGCATTTTCCAGCATTTTTGCACCCATTTCTGTGTGTTTTTTCATGATCTTCCACTCTTCATCATTCAGATCGCCTTTTTTCTTTAGAACCGAGTCGGGAATACCAATTTTTCCAATATCATGCATTGAAGAGGCATGAAACAGGAGCTCCTGCTCTTCAGCTGAAAACCCCATATGTTTGGCAATAATCTTTACCATATATCCAATCCTGTGGATATGATCATATGTATCGCTGTCTTTGAATTCAGACGCCACACCAAGCTTGAATATTGTTTCAAGATAAGAGCTTTTAAGTGAATCATACAATCTGATATTGGAGAGCGTAACAGCTGCCAAAACTGCGAAATTTTTTAGAACGCCGATATTCCAGTTTTCAAAAACACCATGGGAGGGGTTGAACAACTCCAGCGTCCCCATGATCCCATCTCTTGGATGCCGTATCGGCACAGCTAAAATCGATCTGGAGATGAATCCGGAACCTTTATCGATCTTTGAACTAAATGTGTATGGTAACCGCGCATCTATATGGCCGACATCAGGAACATGGACGACTTCACCGGAAATTGCTGAATACCCGGCAATACTCTTGTTGTTAAGAGGGATTCCGGTATCCATCGTGTGAGTTATTTCGAAAAAAGAACTAATATCAATTTCATCATTCTGGCAAACTTTTATCTGCAGACTTTTGGCATCCGCGTCAATCAGATAGAGGCT
>JAJRVG010000160.1 GCA_021545595.1 Zetaproteobacteria bacterium
AATATGTGCTCTGTCTGTTTTCAATGTGTTGTGGTTAAAAATCAGAGCCGTTCGATAATTTCATCAATTGAGGCTCCGGGTATAAATTTATCATTTACATGCACAACGGGAGAGTGAGGGCAGAGACTTTGACACTCTCCGGCTTCACTATCTATACCAAGTGTTTTCAGCCTTACAGTGAGAGCCTCTCCACCGTAGTCCCGACATCTAGGGCCATAGCACACTTTAATCTCTTTTCTGTTATCTGATCGCATTACTTCTCTCTTATTAAATGTTCAGTGTTATTTTAAACAGGGTGAGGCAGTCAGAGTGAAGCAGCAGCTTCTGAAATTCGATTTACAGCATCTTCCAGTGTCTCCTGTGCTACGGCATAGGAGAAGCGTATCTGGCCGGGAGAGCCAAAGGCGGTGCCGGGAACCAGCGCTACACCTGCTGCATCCAGAAGCCACTCACAGATCACCACATCATCGGCGAGCTTTGTGCCGTCAGGTGTGGTTTTGCCAATCCAGCCGGATACGGACGGGAACACATAAAATGCACCGTCAGGTGTGATGCAATCCATTCCGGGAATACTATTCAGCGCATCAACCAGCCATGTACGGCGGGTCTGGTAGACTTTTACCATTTCATCCAGCTCATCGGTTGAGCCGGTCAGGGCCGCCAGAGCTGCCTTCTGTGAGATGGAGGAGGGGTTGGAGGTGCTCTGACCCTGCACCTTGCTCATCGCCTTGATCAGATTACGCGGGCCTGCACAGAAGCCAATGCGCCAACCGTTCATGCAGTGAGCCTTGGATGTGCCATTGAAGGTGATGGTACGATCTTTCAGATCAGGGTTGATCTGCGCGAAGGTGACAAACTTTTTGCCATCAAAGAGAATTTTCTCATACATGTCATCGGTGGCCACAGCAACGTGAGGATGCCTGCGAACCACTTCGCCCAAGGCTGCCAGATCATCGGCTAAATATGCCATGCCGGTCGGGTTGGAGGGAGAGTTGATGAAAAGAAGCTTTGTTTTTGCTGTGATGGCAGTTTCAAGTTGTGAGGCGGTTAGTTTGAAACCGGCATCGGCCAGACATTCGATAATCACCGGTTCGCCCTCCGCCAGCAGTACCATGTCCGGGTAGGAGACCCAGTAGGGTGCAGGGATGATTACTTCATCACCGGGATCAATCATCGCCTGCAGGAGGTTGTAGATGCACTGTTTTCCGCCTGTAGAGACCAGAATGTCTTCCGGCTCATAATCCAGATCATTATCTCTCCTGAATTTCTCAGCAACCGCTTTGCGAAGCTCCGGAATGCCGGCAACAGCGGTGTAACGGGTAAAGCCACTCCTGATCGCCTCAATGCCGGCATCACGAGCCGCCTTCGGCGTTTCAAAGTCGGGCTCTCCTACAGAGAGGGAGATAATATTTTTACCGGATGCGCGCAGTTCAGCAGCTTTGGCAGTAATAGCGAGTGTGGCGGATGGTTTAACTTTCTGGATACGTTTTGATAATTGGATCATGCCCTGATTCTGCCAGAGGGTTTGTTGATCCGCAAAACAGGTTGCTCTTCAGGTTTAAAAAATAACCGTTCATTTCTTTGTTTGCCCACAAAAGGCAGGAAAGCCGATTTCATGGTGCACGTCCGTGTGCACCACCCTTACAGGGCGCAAAGCCGTGCAATTGTATTGTCCTGTACAATTGTGGACGGCTGCAAGCCGCCCGCAAGGTGAATCGAGCCTGCGAGAGAGAAGGCGCCCTGGGGTGGAGGGTGAGGGGCATGGAGGCCCCGAATCAAAGAAACGAACCGGCAAATTGGCAGGAGAGCCGATTTGGGTGCCTGAAAGGCGGGGTAAGATCCTGAAGTCTATGGATGGACTGAATCAAAGAAGGGCACTCCGGAAGCCTGCTTTTCCCTCTCATCCATGCCTGATAACGGGCGCAAAACAGAACACCTGTTTTGTGCTTACTCCATTTTCACACATGGCTGCTCGGTGCAGTCTTAACGGAGGGAAGAAAGTTTCCACCCCATACATGGGTGTATGGCGATTAAAGCAAAAGGCAGACAAAAAGACAGGAAAGCCGTTTTGACGGCCTGAATCAAACCTTTTGTGGATATATAGAACTTCTTTAACTATTTTTAATGTGAAGTGATTAGTATGCTTCACCCATGCAAAATTTCGCCAATTATCCAAGGCAAGGAGCCTCTCGTTGACTGAGAATATCCGTGAAATCCCCTACAATTACACCTCCTATTCTGATCGTGAAATCGTTAAACGTTTTCTGGGTGAAGAGGCGTGGGATGATCTGAATGTGTTGCGCGGCCAGCGCCGTACGGGCCGTTCGGCACGCATGCTGTTTGAGGTTTTAGGAGATACATGGGTCGTTGAGCGCAATGTGTTCCTTAAAAATGATCTGTTAAAACATCCCAAACGCCTGAAGCAGATGCGCCAGCGTCATCAGGAGCGTTTGCAGCGTATTATTAGCGGGGCTGTTGATAATCCAAGAGCACAAAAGGTGGCTGCATGTACTGAGCGGGTGCTGGAGGAGTTTTATACCTGGTTTGATGAAGAGCCGAAAAAACGTCGCCATGCCAAACGAACATTTGCCAAACATACACATCTGAACAATATCCATTTCGATGCCTATACACTCACACACCATGCAACCGATGCCACCGACTGGCGTTCACACCATCCATTTTGTGTTGTAACACCTGACTCACCTGATGAAATTCCCGGTCTTATTCGTGCTATTAGAGAGCTGAATCTGGTTGTTATTCCCCGTGGTGGCGGTACAGGCCTGTGTGGAGGCTCTGTTCCGCTTTCCAACAATGCCGTGATGGTCAATATCGAAAAGCTTGACCATATTGGCTCGGTAGAAAGAGAGAATATTGGGGAGAAAGGTGAAGTTTCCACTATCACAGCGCAGGCGGGTGCGGTAACCGGCAAGGTGATGGAAGCATCCAGGCCACAGGTTTTTGCTACCGATCCGACCAGCCTGTGGGCATGCACCATTGGCGGTAACGTGGCTTCCAATGCAGGCGGTAAACATGCCGTTATCTGGGGAACATGTGTAGATAACCTGCTGAGTTGGAAGATGGTGACTGCTGATGCCAACTGGCTGAAAGTGGAACGCCTGAATCACAATATGGGCAAACTACACGATGAAAAAGAGGTGGCCTTCAAGCTGACCCGAACATCAGGTCTGGATGGCAGCTTTATCTCTGAAGAGACGCTGAATCTTCCCGGCTCTATTTTCCGGCGTGAAGGTCTTGGTAAAGATGTGACACGCAAGGCCATGGGCGGTCTTCCGGGCATTCAGAAAGAGGGTACCGATGGTTTTATTACCGAGGCCACATTTATCCTGCATCGGCCATATGAGGTAACACGTACAGTCTGCTGTGAGTTCTTTGGTCAGAGGCTCGATAATGCCACCCAGGCATTGGTCGGGATTAAAAATTATGTTGATGCCACCGATGGTGCCTTTCTGGAAGGTTTTGAACATTTTGATGAGAAGTATGTCAAGGCTATCGACTACGTAAGCAAGTCAACTCGCCGTGAACGGCCACGTGTTGTACTTTTAATTGATGTTTCCGGCAATGATGAAGACGTTGTAGCCAAAACCTGCGCTAATATTTGCCGCATTACGTCACAGGGTTCAGGTGAAGGTTTTGTAGCCATCTCAAAAGCAGATCGTGGGCGCTTCTGGGGTGATCGCGGGCGTATGGCAGCCATTGCCAAGCATACACGTGCATTTAAAATGAATGAGGATGTGGTGATTCCATTACCACGCTTGTCTGAATACAATGATTTTATTGAACACCTGAACATTCAAAACTCCATTGCCAACAAACTCGATATTATTGAGGGAATTGGAGAGTACTTGAGCAGGACACATGAGCGGCTGGACTCCGATAACCAGATGGTGCGCGAAGAGCTGAGCCTTGAGGATGATGTCTATCTGGCGAAAAAGATCGAAGAATCCCTGCACACTGTAGAAATAGCCAAGCGTAACTGGCACCGTGTACTTAAAGGTCTGGATGGTCCGGCCAAAGATGCTTCAGTATTGCTTGGAGACGTTGGGCACACCCGGAGTGAATCACTGTTTCGTGTGATTCAACGCGGTGCACTGCGTATCTCCTATCGTAAAGAGGTGGAGGAACCGATTCTTGATCGCTTGCGTGGCAATGCGACATTGATCAAAAATATTAAAGAAATTCATCAGCGCCTGCTCTCAGGGCGTGTAGTCGTTGCGACTCACATGCATGCCGGTGATGGCAACGTACACACCAATATCCCGGTTAACTCCAATGACTACGATATGATGCGCAAGGCCCATCATGTTGTAGAAAAAGTGATGGCCAAGGCCGAAGAACTGGGTGGTGTGATTTCAGGCGAGCATGGTATTGGTATTACCAAGCTGGGATACCTGAATAATGCCGTGTTGGAGGAGAGTGCGGCATATCTCAAAAAGGCTGACCCGGATGATCTGTTTAACCGGGGCAAGCTCCAGCCGGGGCTTGATTTGAGCCTTACCTATACACCAAGTTTCAATCTGCTTGAGCATGAAGCCGTGATTATGGAAGCAGCCGATCTCACAGAACTCTCTGAGGAGATTTCACCCTGCCTTCGCTGTGGCAAATGTAAGCCGGTATGCAACACCCATTTTCCGCGTGCCAACATGCTCTATTCACCCCGCAACAAAATTCAGGCATCCGGTGCGATTATTGAGGCCTTTCTGTATGAGTCGCAGACCGGTGCGGGCATTTCGTTTGAGCAGTTCGATGGTCTGCATGATGTGGCCGACCACTGCACGATTTGCCATAAGTGTGAATCACCATGCCCGGTAAATATTGATTTTGGTACCGTGACCGAAAAGATGCGGGCTCTGCTCAGGGATAAGGGGCAGGCACGTCTCAATCTGGGCTCAAAACTCTCTATGGCTTTTCTGGTGATCAAAAATCCTGATGCGGTCCGTATTATGCGTGAAGTGGTTATCCGCTGGGGCTATGTGGGGCATCGCCTACTGCATGCGATCGCTAAAATGCTGCGTATTGTAAAACCGGTTCCTGCTGCTAAACGTAATCTTGAAGGGTTGCAGGCGCAGTTGATCAGCTTTGTTGAACGGCCTCTGCCTTCACTGCCGTTCACCACGACGCGGCAGAAG
>JAJRVG010000161.1 GCA_021545595.1 Zetaproteobacteria bacterium
GCAGGACATATTCGATTATATCGAAATGTTCTACAACTCTGTCAGACAACATGGTTATAATGGCAACCTGTCGCCAATCGAGTTCGAACGGCGATACAGAGAAGAGCTCAACAGTGTCTAGTAAACAGGGGGCGATTCAGATAATAGAGGAAGCAGCACCCATAGTTAAAGCAAAAGGTTTTTTGCCTCCAGCACAATGGTTTCAACAAAATAAAATGGGTTCATTAGTCTTTTCTGTATATAATTTTGGTAAGAACTGGAATGACTTACGGGCCCATTTTGGGTCGTATGAAAACAGTGATTTTATTGAGTCTCGAAACGGAATGAGATGGAGAAGTCATCCTGAAGCATCGCTATCAAACTTTTTATATGCTCGTGGAATTGATCACAAATTAGGTGAAAAATATCCAGAGGAATACTCCGAGTATGGTGACGCATCATACGGGTATTACGACCTTCACTTTGAAGCTAATAATAACGCGTGGATAGATGTTGAGGTGTGGGGTGACAAGCCTAAAGGACACAATGAAAAAGGCTATCATCAGAAAAGAACGGCGAAAGAACAATTCAATGAAAACAACAACCACTTTCTTGGGCTGCATTACAGCGGCTGCTATGAGGAAGACCGCTTAGAAGCTCTATTAGAGCCATATATTGGACGCATTTCTCCTTCTGTTTTTGATAAGCCGACAGACAAGATAATTCAGCCAACGCATTGGTCAAACGCAGATGAACTCATAGATTACTGTAAAGAAATTGCGAAAAAGCAACCAAATGGGATATTTCCAACAGAAGAATGGTTGAGAAAAAGAGGGAAATGGAAAGACCGTGAAGGTCCTGCATATAATACGGTTTCCATATATATAAAAACATGGATTGGAGGGGTAAGAAAGCTGAGGGAAATTTTGGGCCAAAGTGAGCACAGCACAATTCAATGGGACAAATCATCCGCAATACAAGCGTATAAAGATTTTTATGATGAGTATGGCATTACAGCAGGGCAAGCTAGACAAATATTTCGGCGTGGAGATAAAACAGTATCAGCAGAGACCGCTAGAACAGCAGTCAATATATGCAGTGCTGTAGAGAAATATGCAGGAGGCTCTGCTGCAGTAAATCAACAGCTTGGGATTGTAATTAAAAGAACTAAAAGGCGGTCTGATAAACCATCCTCGCCGAAGTGAAGAGAATTATTGATGTATGGGGCATATTGTTGAATGTTCGCTTTCGGCATTCATTTACCATTTAGTTGGATTAATTTTATTAACGCCAGACGCTGTCGGGAGAGTCAAAGCTACTGAGTACCTTGATATAGTTGGAGCGCTCGAACGCGGAAGGGTCGGTTGACTTATCATGGCTCACACTGCCCTTGAGCTGGGCCACAGAGGCGTACTCCTTCTCCTCCATCCACTGCTCAATGCCCTGAAGCACTTTACCAAGATGTGCAGGGCCATGGTGCAGCAGTGCTGAGCACATGTGTGTCACATCAGCTCCGGCCAGCAGCATTTTGATCGCATCATCTGCCGTATGAATGCCGCTGGTTGCCGCAAGCGTGAGATTGACGCGTCCGTAGAGCATGGCAATCCAGCGCATGGAGAGATGGGATTCCACTGAGGTTGAAAGTTTAAGGCTCGGAATCACGTCCAGCGTCTTAAGATCGATATCGGGAAGGTAGTAACGGTTGAAAAGTGAGACACCGTTTGCACCCGCACGCTCCAGCTTCTGCACAAAATTACCGACTGAACTGAACTGGGAGGAGAGTTTCATAATAACCGGGATTTCAACCTGCTTCTTTACCTCGCTTAGTATTTCCACATAGCGGGCCTCAACTGTATCAGGCGACTGTGTCATGTCGGTGGGCAGGTAGTAGACATTTAGCTCCAGCGCATCGGCCCCCGCTTGTTGTAACTGTTTGGCATGCCGGATCCAGCCACTGGCCGTGGTGCCGTTGAGGCTGGCAATCACCGGTATTTCAAGTGAACCTTTCAACCCCTCCAGCTGCTCCAGATAACTCTCCAGCTGCGTTTTATAGCTATCCTCCGCAGGCAGGTAACTGGTTGCCTCACCGTGACCAATATCCTGATGATGCATCAGATGATCGAGCTGATCCTCATCTGCTGTAACCTCCTCCTCAAACAGCGAGTTCATCACGATAGCGGAAGCCCCTGCATCTTCGAGCCGTTTTGCAGCATCCGGATCACGTGCCAGAGGAGATGCTGAAGGCACCAGTGGATTTTTCAGGGTGATGCCCAGATAATCAGTAGAGAGATCAATCATGACTTTTCTCCTTCGTCTGCCTTATCGTAGGAGAGAGAGGCCAGCTGCTCGTAGTGATGGAAACGTTCCATCACCCCCTCCTGTGCCCTCTGCATCAGCGTTTCGGCATTTTCCGGATGGGTGCGCCACAGCATTGAGAAGCGGGTCTCTGTCTGTGCAAACTCCTTGTACGGAATGCTTGGTTTTTTGGAGTCGAGTTGCAGCGGATTTTTACCCTGCTCGGCACGCCGTGGATCGTAGCGAAGCAGGGGTACGTGCCCACTGTTAACTGCCAGCTCCTGTTGTCTCAGGTTATGTGACAGGTCCACACCATGTGCAATGCATGGGCTGTAAGCGATGATCAGCGACGGCCCATCGTAGGATTCCGCCTCAATAAATGTACGCAATGTCTGCATATCCTTGGCACCGAAGGCGACATGGCCGACATAAACATGCTCATAAGCCATGGCGATCATCGAAAGGTCTTTTTTCGGTGCTGACTTACCACCTGAGGCGAATTTTGCCACTGCTCCGATCGGTGTGGCCTTGGACATCTGGCCGCCGGTATTCGAATAAACCTCAGTATCGAGTACCAGAATATTCACGTTGCGGCCACTGGCCATGGCATGGTCGAGGCCGCCAAAGCCGATGTCATACGCCCAGCCGTCCCCACCGATAATCCAGACACTCTTTTTGACCAGATAATCGACTACTGATTCAAGATTACGCGCAGGCTCACTGTCGATCGCGGCGAGTTTCTCCTTCACTGTTTCAATGCGACGACGCTGCTCGTATATTCCCGGCTCATCAGACTGGTCGGCATCCAGGATGGCCGCGATCAGTTCTGCGTCGATGTTCAAGTCAGAATCCTGCAATAGCCGCCTGGCATTTTCGTGGTGGGCATCAATGGCGAGCCGGAAACCCAGTCCGAACTCGGCATTGTCCTCGAACAGTGAATTGGACCATGCAGGCCCGCGCCCCTCAGGGTTTTTGGAATAAGGGGTGGTAGGCAGGTTGCCACCGTAGATCGAAGAGCAGCCGGTGGCGTTGGCAATCACCATACGGTCGCCAAAGAGCTGGGTGGCCAGCTTGATGTAGGGGGTCTCACCACAGCCTACGCAGGCACCGGAAAATTCGAACAGCGGCTGTGCCAGCATTGCCCCCTTCATACCGTTCCAGCGAATCTGGCTACGGTCATATTCGGGCAGATCAAGGAAGAAGTCCCAGTTCTCACGCTCCTGTTCCCTGAGTGGCGGTTGCGGTGCCATGTTCAGTGCCTTGTGGCTGGCATCGCTCTTATCCCTGACCGGGCAGACCTCCACGCAGAGGCCGCAACCGGTACAATCCTCGGGCGCAACCTGATAGCTGATATGGTTTCCCTTTTCGAACTCGCGCCCCTTAACCGGCACATGTTTGAAGCTCGCAGGCGCATCCTTCGTCAGCCCTTCGTCAAACACCTTGGAGCGGATGGCTGTGTGCGGGCAGACAAACGGGCATTTACCGCAGTGAATGCAGATATCCTCGTCCCAGACCGGAATCTCCAGTGCAAGATTGCGCTTCTCGAATGCCGCTGTTCCCAGTGGCCAGGTACCATCGTCAGGAACACAACTGACCGGAATCGCATCACCACGACCGGCAATAAGCTCACCGGTAAGCCGTTTCACAAAATCGGGCGCATCATCTGCCACGGCTGCAACCATCACCGATTTGCTGGTGACCCTGTCCGGAATGTCCACCCGGTGCAGATGTGTCAGTGCTGCATCAATGGCGGCAAAGTTGCGCTCAACAATCTTTGCTCCCTTACGCCCATAGGTTTTCTCAACCGCCTCCTTGATTTTGGCAATCGCCACACTCTTTTCAAGCACGCCGGAAATGGCGAAAAAGCAGGTCTGCATCACTGTATTGATGCGTCTGCCCATGCCGGACTCACTGGCTACGCGGTAGGCGTCAATTACATAAAACTGCAGCTTTTTATCAATAATCTGCTGCTGCATTACGGTGGTCAGATCATCCCATACCACATCGGCCTGCTGCGGTGAGTTGAGCAGGAATACCGCACCTTCAGCTGCATGGGCAAGCATGTCATAGCGCTCCAGAAACATCGGCTGATGGCAGGCGATAAAATGTGCCTCATCATTTCCGATCAGGTAGCTGGAGCGGATAGGGTCGGGGCCAAAACGCAGATGCGAAATCGTTACCGCGCCTGCCTTTTTCGAGTCGTAGACAAAATAGCCCTGTGCGTAGAGATCGGTGCCCTCACCAATAATCTTGATCGAGTTCTTGTTGGCTGAGACCGTACCGTCTGACCCGAGTCCGTAAAACATACAGCGGGTGACGTTCGCCGTGGCATCAACACGGAACGCCGCATCCCAGTCAAGGCTGGTCTGCGTGAGATCGTCATGAATGCCGATGGTGAAATGGTTTTTTGGGCGCTCTTTTTTCAATTCACCCAGCACCGCTTTGATCATACCCGGCGTAAACTCTTTGGAGGAGAGACCGTAGCGGCCACCAATTACGCGCGGCATAGCTTCAAAACGCTCCCCTCCACTACCGGCATACTCGGCCAGTGCGGTCACGACATCCTTATAGAGTGGTTCACCATCCGAACCGGGCTCCTTGGTACGATCAAGCACGGCAATCCTCTTTACTGTGGCAGGTATCGCATCAATTATCTGCATGGCCGAGAACGGGCGGTAAAGGCGTACTTTGAGCACGCCCACTTTTTCGCTTTGGGCAACCAGATGATCAACGGTTTCCACCGCCGCTTCCGCACCCGAACCCATCAACACCAGTAGTCGTTCGGCATCGGGTGCACCCCGGTATTCGAACAGGTGATACTGTCTGCCGGTCAGCTCGGCAAACTTATCAAAACAGGCCTGCACAATATCCGGCAACGCCTCATAGTAGGGGTTTACCGATTCACGGGCCTGAAAATAGAGATCAGGATTCTGGCTGGTGCCACGAATCACCGGCGCATCGGGAGTCAGGGCACGCCCACGATGCTCCCGGATCAACTTTTCGGGAAGCATCTTCCGCAAGATGTCGTCGGATGGAACCTCAGCTTCATTCATCTCGTGTGAGGTACGGAAGCCATCGAAGAAATGTATCAAAGGCAGGCGGGACTGCAGTGTTACCGACTGGGCGATCAGGGCGAAATCCATCACCTCCTGCACCGAGTTGGAGCAGAGCAGAGCAAAGCCGGTCTGGCGCACAGCCATTACATCGGAGTGGTCGCCAAAGATGGAGAGCCCCTGTGCGGCAAGTGAACGTGCAGCTACGTGGAAGACGGTGCTGGTTAGTTCACCGGCAATTTTGTACATGTTGGGGATCATCAGCAGCAGTCCCTGTGATGATGTGAATGTGGTGGTCAATGCGCCGCTCTGCAGTGAGCCATGTACAGTACCCGCAGCACCCGCCTCGCTCTGCATCTCAATCACTTCGGGGACTGTGCCCCACAGGTTTTTACGCCCCTGATTCGACCATGCATCGCTCATCTCACCCATCGCGGATGAGGGGGTGATGGGATAAATGGCAATCACCTCGTTGGTACGATGGGCGATATAGGCTGCCGCCTCATTACCTTCAATGGTCAACTTCTGCTGTTCTGCCATTCCAGCCCCCTGCGATGAATGAGTGTTTACAGACCCTGATGTGGGAGTTTAACGAACATAAACTATTTTGCATGTCTCTTATGGATTGGCCTTGTTTCCGGGTGTGCTACAGTCAGATCACGTGAGGAGATGTTTATGAGTCACTTATGGATTGGCCTTGTTTCCGGGTGTGCTACAGTGCCGAAAAGCCATAACCATGCAGGGTACTCAAGTTCAGGCTTGCGTTTTCGTTTGTATATGCGAATAATGCGGCGTCTTACATATGGATCCGAATTTATCCAGAGCGGTGGAGGGTTACAGGCCCTTGGAAACCGCGGCAACCGGCTGAAGATTGATTTAAAATCGGCAGCGACTGGTGCCAATGCCTGCCTAGATTTAGTTTTCTAGGAGCGATGATGTTCGGGTTGATCATTTAATATGCGTCAATGCCGATGCATCTTCTAAGTTCAACCTTCGCCTCAACGCGGAGGTTTTTTTATTTTCGTGCCATGAGAGTTTTGAATTAGTGAAAGGCAGAAAGCTCTTTCGCGTCAGGAGAAAAAATGTCTGAAAGCATTGTGCGTGCATTGAAATGTCGGGAGTGTGGTCAGGAGTATGCCATTGAGCCGACTCATGTTTGTGAGTTCTGCTTCGGCCCACTGGAAGTGGCTTATGACTACGAGAAGCTGGAGGGTAAATTTACCCGCGAGCTGATTGAGTCC
>JAJRVG010000162.1 GCA_021545595.1 Zetaproteobacteria bacterium
AAGCTGGAGCGCTCACTTGGTGGTATTGCCGATATGCTTCAGTTGCCAGACTGCCTCTTTGTGATTGATGTTCGCAAAGAAGAGCTGGCTGTTAAAGAGGCCCACAAGCTGGGAATCCCTGTTGTTGCACTGGTTGATTCCAACTGCAGCCCTGAGAATATTGATTACGTTATTCCTGGTAATGACGATGCGATTCGTGCTGTGAGACTTTTTTGCAGCAAGATTGCGGATGCAATTATTGAGGGCTCAGAGGCATGGCAGCTTGAAAATGCTGAAGATGGCGATGATGTTGTTGAAGCAATGGCCAGTGCTGAGGAAGAGAGTGAGGCTGAGGAAGCTGTTGCTGAAGAGGTTGTTAAAGAAACCGCAGTAGCAGAAAAAGCCACAGTTGAAGAAGTTGTTGAAGAAGCCGCAGCGGAAGAGACTATTGCTGAAGAGAGCATAGTAGAGAAGAGTAAAGCTAAGGCTGCCAAAGCCGCTTAAATGATATGTTTATACACCCGGGAGGGTGTATAAACATAATTATGGAGGAGTTGAAGATGGCCCAGATTACGGCTGCTGATGTAAAAAAACTGCGTGAAATGAGTGGCGCAGGTATGATGGATTGCAAAAAAGCACTGGCTGAAACAGATGGTAATCTGGATGCTGCGGTAGACTTCCTGCGTAAAAAAGGCCTTTCTGCTGCATCCAGAAAGGCAGGGCGTATTGCTGCAGAAGGCGTAGTTTTCGCCAAATCTGAAGGCAATACAGCTGTTGTTGTTGAGGTGAATGCAGAAACTGATTTTGTTAGCAAAAACGAGAGGTTCACAGCGTTTGTTAATGCACTTACTGATTTTATTCAACGTGAAAAACCTGCCGATATTGATGCGCTTAAAGCCATGCCCTTTGAAGATGATCTGACAGTTGAACAGACACTTTCCCAGTTGATTGCAACCATTGGTGAGAACATGAGCATCCGTCGGTTTGAATTGATTGAAGTTGATTCAGGCGTTACTGCAGCCTATGTACATGGCGCTGGTAAAATCGGTGTTCTGGTAGGCATTAAGGGTGAGGCATCTGATGCATTGAATGAGTTTGCTCGTGGTGTGGCCATGCATGTGGCTGCGGTAAACCCCCGGTTTATCAGTCGTGATGATGTCTCAGCAGAAGCGATTGAACGTGAACGTGCTGTTTTGACGGAACGTGCTGCGGCAAGTGGTAAGCCCGAAGCCATCATTGACAAGATCGTGGCCGGGCAGATGGGTAAGTTTTACTCGGAAGTATGTCTGCTGGAGCAAGATTTTGTTATGGAGAGTGATCTAAAGGTTGGTAAGGCACTGGAAAACATCCAGAAAGATGCAGAGATCACTTCCACTGCCCGGTTCCAGCTTGGTGAAGGCATTGAGAAGAGAGAAGAAGACTTTGCTGCTGAGGTGGCAGCACAGGTGAATGGCTGATTCGTCTGTGAGCAGTAAGACCGGAACCACTTCAAAAGCACCCTATAAGCGGGTGCTGTTGAAGCTTTCCGGCGAAGTTCTGATGGGTGATACCAGCTATGGTATTGACCCCGAAACCATCTCCCGTCTTGCAGCTGAACTGATCGAAGTTCGTAAAAGTGGTGTTGAACTCGCTATTGTTATCGGCGGAGGTAATATTTTCCGTGGCATGATGGGAACAGCATCCGGAATGGATCGGGCAAGTGCCGATTATATGGGTATGATGGCAACTGTTATGAATGCTATTGCTCTACAGGATGCTATTGAGCGCCATGGCGAACCCGTTCGGGTAATTTCCGCCTTGCATGTCAGGGAAATTGCCGAGCCCTATATTCGGCGTCGTGCTGTTCGCCATCTTGAGAAAGGACGGATCATCATTTTTGCTGCCGGAACAGGGAATCCTTATTTCACAACAGATACAGCTGCAACACTTCGAGCTATGGAGATTCAGGCAGATGTGGTGCTGAAGGGGACCAAGGTTGATGGTGTTTACACTTCAGACCCAATGCGTGACCCTGAGGCCATGCGTTATGATACCCTGACTTTTACCGAGGCTTTGAATCGCCAGCTTGGTGTAATGGATGCAACAGCGATGTCGCTCTGTCGTGATAATCAGATGCCGATTATTGTTTTTAATGTTACCGCACAGGGGCAGATGTTGAAGGCTGTTTCCGGAGAGTCGGTGGGAACCCTTGTTTGGGAAGCGGAGAAAAGCGATGTTTGATACACTAGAGGCCCGAATGCAGAAGAGTATCGCATCTCTAAAAACTGAATTGGCAACCATTCGAACCGGGCGTGCAAATGCTTCGGTTCTTGATCATGTGTTTGTATCCTATTACGGCTCGGATGTACCGTTGAATCAGGTGGCTAATCTTGCAGTTCCTGAACCGAGAGTAATCACTATTTCTCCCTGGGAAAAAACAATCCTTGGAGAAATTGAGAAGGCAATCCTGGCCTCAGACCTTGGGCTCAACCCAAACAATGATGGTGAGGTCATCCGCATTATGTTTCCAGAGTTGACTGAAGATCGTCGTAAAGAACTGGTAAAACAGGTAAAGCAGGTTGGTGAAAAGGCAAAGGTTTCAATCAGAAATATTCGCCGTGACGCTAATGATGAAGTTAAAAAAGATGATTCTCTTCCTGAAGATGAGCGCAAACATTCTCAGGAGAAGATACAGAAAGTTACTGACCAGTTTATTACCGAAATTGATCAGGTTGTTGAGCATAAAGAAAAAGAGATTATAACGGTTTAAATTAGCTGCTGATGACCCAGTCCACTGATGGAGCGTTATGTTCTGTACCCAAGCATGTTGCCATTATCATGGATGGCAATGGACGCTGGGCTAAAGAGCGTGGCTTTCCCCGTCTGGAGGGGCATCGTCAGGGAGCAGAGCGTGCCAGAGAGGTGGTTGAATGGGCAGCTGATGCAGGGGTTAAACAGATATCTCTGTATGCTTTTTCTACTGAAAACTGGGACCGCCCCAAGGCAGAAGTGCGTGGCCTTATGGCAATTCTGGCTACACTTCTACCCCGCGAACTCTCCCGTATGCATAAAAATGGTGTCCGCCTTCTGACCCTCGGAGACATCTCTCTTCTGCCCGAGCGAGCCCAAAAGGCTGTTGAGAAGGCCTGTTATAAAACCAGAGAAAATAGACGTATTGACCTGATCCTTTGCCTGAATTATGGCGGGCAACAGGAGATTATTGATGGTGTTAAACGGGTTTTTCACTGGGCTTGCGAGCAGAGTGACTCACTTGCTGCAATCGAATCGATTGATGCCATGCAGTTCCGTTCATTTCTCTGGCGTAACGAGCTGCTCCCTGTTGATCTTCTGATTCGGACAGGGGGGGAATTAAGAATTTCAAATTTTCATCTTTGGGATGCTGCTTATGCAGAGCTTTTTTTTAGTGACACGTTCTGGCCTGATTACTCAAAGGGTGAGTTCAATCAGACCATAGCTGATTATACATCCCGTGAACGACGTTTTGGTCTGACAAGTGAGCAGGTGACAGATGAGTGAGTTAAGCAAGCGAACAGTCACAGCTTCA
This sequence comes from Zetaproteobacteria bacterium, assembly GCA_021545595.1. GTDB lineage: Bacteria > Pseudomonadota > Zetaproteobacteria > Mariprofundales > Mariprofundaceae > WSZY01. The sequence goes on from JAJRVG010000162.1 coordinate 3,524, forward strand.
ATCCTGCTTCTGTTTGCCGTTCTATGGATGTTCTATCTGCCGAACCTCTGGTTTGACCGTGTTGCAGTGCTCGTTGGGTTGGTGATGTCAGCAGAACTTCTGATGATGGTGGGTGTGCGCAGAATTGTCCTTTATGGTTTGGCCTCCACATTTGCATGGATGCTGTTACTGGTTTTGTGGGCTCTATTCCCAGAGGGCGCTGGAGTTCTAATCGCTATCCTTTGTACTATGGTTGTATGGACACTGATTTTCTTATGGAATTCTGATGAACATCGGCTTCAGGATGATTTCAGAAGCCTTGTTTACGCACAGTGGATGATGACGCTTCTGCTGATTTTTATCTGGTCGGTTATGATGATTCATCGCCATGATGGCGGTGTCTGGTTTCTGGCCGGAGCTATGGCTGGAGTCTGGAGTGCTGATATTGCTGCCTACTTTACTGGCAGGGCCTTTGGTTCAAAGAAGCTATGCCCTGCAGTGAGTCCCGGTAAAACCAGAGAGGGGTTCCTTGGAGCGCTACTGTTTGGGACGCTTGCAGCCACCCTGATATGGGTGTTAATGCTGGGAATCTCACTCTCTGTGGCACTGATGCTCTCAATGCTTCTTGTAGTGATTTCTGTTGGTGGTGATCTGGCCGAGTCGGCGTTGAAACGTGCGGTTGGTGTTAAAGACAGCGGTTCAATATTGCCGGGTCATGGTGGGATTCTTGAC
>JAJRVG010000163.1 GCA_021545595.1 Zetaproteobacteria bacterium
TGATCTGTTCCAGCCAGCAATACTGCAATATCTGCAACCGTCTTTATCTTCCTTTCGTTCATCTGGATAAGCATCCCCTATGATGAACAGAACAAATGACGATTTCAGACTCATTTCATATTGGAAAAGACTAAAATTGGACAAATTTCAGCCTGACTGCTTTAATCACATTCACTGTTTTCCTGGGAGGGAGCGATGTCAAAGATCAGAGAAGAGATTGAAAATGTTATTCGAAGAGAGGGTGGTTATGTCAATCACCCTGATGACAGGGGTGGCCCGACAAACTATGGCATAACTCAAAACACACTTTCAGCATATTTGGGAAGAGCCGCCCTGATAGATGATGTTAAAAACCTGAGCAAAGATCTGGCAATAGATATCTATGAGCAGCGCTACTACACAGGTGCAGGTATCCACAGGCTGCCTGAAACAGTTCAACCCTTTGTATTTGATTCAGCCGTAAACCATGGGCCACGACGTGCCATTAAATTTGTCCAGAGTGTATGCAGCCAGGCCGGGTTTCAGCCTGAGCTGACCCAGGATGGAGCCATAGGGCCGAACACCCTGAAGGGTGCTGAGTGGGCTGAAGAGGCCATGGGAGAACAGTTCCTTAAGGCATTGGTTGAGGAGAGGAGGAATTATTATTATCTGATTGTTGAAAACAATCCCAGTCAGGAGAAGTTTCTGAAGGGGTGGTTGAATCGAATTCGTGAGTTTGATGGGGAGGTGGCGTAATGGCCTGGTTTAACTTTATTACTGATATCTTTAAAGGCGGAAAAGAGATCGCAGAAGTCTTTGTTGAGAACAAAGAGAACAGGGGTAGCAGAAAGCACCTGGAGCAGATGGCAGATATGAAGCAGGATATGGCTGTCATCAATCAGTTTGCTGCCGAATTTCATCAGCGAGCCCAAAGAACCTGGTGGGATTCTCTGGTGGATGGCCTAAACAGGCTCCCGCGCCCGCTTATAACATACGCAGTTCTGGGATTTTTTGTTCTGGCACCATTGGACACTCTGAAATTTATGGAAATTGCAAAAGCATATGAAGTGATGCCTACAGGATACTGGGCACTGTTGAGTATTATTATTACCTTCTATTTCGGGGGTAGAATGCAGATAAAATCTCAGGACATGGCACTAAAAGGTAATGCACTGAATGCTGCGAGAGATTTGATTGCCATGAGAAAGGAGTTTCGTGAACTCAGGGTAGAAGAGGCGGCTGATAACAGGGAGCTGTTATATCGGGCAGCCGTTGCAGAAGGTAAAGAGATTCCGGCAAACAAAGTGGTGGCTGAATGGAAGAAAAAGCGCAAAGCAGGCCTACCCTGAACCGGAGAATGGGTAAAATACCAGTTGGCACGTAGTCTCTGTCGCTGTTGTTGCGACTGCCGGGCATATATATTAGATTACGCTCATATACTTTGATGAAGGCTTCGAAGTAAATTTATACTATCTAAAAAGAGGATTGAATGAAAAAATATATATTTGCCGTAGTAGCACTGCTCATGGGAGCTATGCCACTGCAATATGCTTATGCAGAAGATGGAATAAGAGCGGGCGAGACTCCCGAGCAGTTTACCCAGCGACTCATTTCAACATTGGAAAAACAGAGAAAGGGTGTGATTGCTCAAAACTTACATCTGACTAAGGAGGAAGAGGCTCCTTTCTGGAACGTATATGCCAACTACAGGGATCAAATGGTACACGCCATCACACTTGGCGCTAAGGTGATTACTGACTATGCTGAAGCCTATAACAATCAATCCCTGAGCGATAAAGGTGCAACAAACCTGACGAATCGCTACCTGAATGCCATGGGTAAGCAGGTCAAAATTAAGAAGTCTTTTGTAAAGAAATTCGGGAAAGTTCTGCCAGCCATAAAGGTCGCCCGCTTTTACCAGATTGATTATCGTCTTGATCAGTTAGTGAAGATGCAGACTGCAAGCGGCATTCCGCTTGTTGAATAAACAGGGAACTGTTTTTTACTGGCAGCGTCCGACCAGTCATTTTCTGGTCGGGCGCTGGACAAAAATAATCACGTTATTTGCCACCTGTTGACCCATAGATGTGGACAAAATATCCCTCGCATGGAACCCGGTATTTTTTTTTATAAAGCCTGACAGTGTTGCGAAAGTTGATGAAGCGTAGCAGACTTTAACAAGTCCGACAGGCTCACGGAGCCAAAGCCTCTGATCAGGAGTTCTCAGATGAAAATCAAACACACTTTTTTTATCGCCATACTCTCTCTCTTCTGCCTCAGTGGCGTGGCATTGGCGGAAGAGAACAAGCAGGAGAGTTCTCGTGATGCGAAGGCAGCCAAGCAGGATGTTTTTCATGATGAACTGTCACGGGAGACCCCGAGCAGAAGCTTCAATGCTTTTATGGATATAGCCAGAGAGGGAGATTTTGAAAAAGCTGCCAAATACCTCGATATGCGGTTTCTACCAAAGTCTATGGCCAATAGCAGTGCAGAGCAGCTGGCGAAAACACTCAAAATTATTCTGGATCAGAAGCTTTCGATGGAGAGAGCCCTGAGTAAAGACAGAAACGGGCATCTGAATGATGGTCTGCCATCCTATCGCGACCTGATTGCAGTCATTAAGAGTGAGAAGCGGAAAGGCCGCACTTACAACATTCTCTACCAGCGTGTGCCGGATGGAAAAGGGGATACGATCTGGAAGTTTTCCAACCAGACGGTGGCCGATATACCCAAACTTTATAAACTCTATGGTTATAATCAGGTCGAGGAGTTTCTTGCCGAGTACACCCCCTCTTTCAGGCTGTTTGGTGTAGAGTCCTGGCTCTGGCTTATGGCGCTCATAATCCTGCTGGTGAGTATTATCATTATCTATCCTGTCTGCAAACTGCTGCTGCACCTCGTTGACAGAAGAGACATCAAGTTCACGAACCGTATGCATGATTTTATTAGTGGCCCGGTGCGTCTGGTGCTTATTCTTTCGGTGGGAGGTTATCTGCTCAGGACATACGTTCATTTGAGTGCGGAAGCACGGTATATTAGTGATATAGGCACGATCCGGATGATTGTCCTTACCTGGTTTTTGATTAGGGCAGCCAATATTTTGCAGGACTACTGGACATACCGGCTACAATTGAAGGGTGCCGAAAAAGCTGATGAAATACTACTTCGGCCCATTGCAACACTGGTAAAATATATGATAGTCATCACCGCCCTTCTGGTATGGCTAAGCAGTGCCGGGTACAATATTTCAGCGTTGTTGGCAGGCCTTGGTATTGGCGGTCTGGCTTTTGCACTGGGTGCCCAGAAGTCTTTGGAGAATCTGATAGGCACCATTACCATTTATGCGACCTCACCCATCAGTATAGGAGACTGGTGTTCACTCGGAGGGGGGGTTGAGGGCAGCATTGAAGAGATTGGCTTCTGGTCTACGCAGGTACGCACGCTTGACCGCTCCATCGTGTTTGTTCCCAATGGGCAGCTTGTAGCCGGCAATATCGAAAATTTCTCTCTGCGTGACAGGTTCCATTTTTTACGGACACTCTATCTGGAACATAAAACACCAAAAAAGAAGATTGAACAGGTGATGGTCAGCATCCGCACCCTTCTGCAGAAGGATGAACGTGTTGATGATTCTGTTTGCCGGATCACGCTGAACAATATTGGTGAGTTCGGCTTCGAAGTCACCGTCCAGACCCTTATCGACACCACCATTCTTGATGAAAGCAAAAAGGTTATTGCCGATCTGAATCTGGCGATTAATCAAATTATACAGAATGCCGGAGTCAGCTATGCCATACCCCTGAGGCCGGTAGCCGAATAGGAAAAACCCCTCTGTTCTGCTCAGCTGGTCAGGCTGTTGCCCCGGATACGCCAGGAGAAGTGGCGGGGAGGCAGTGTCAGAGCGCGCCACTCATACTCGGGAAAGGCTGCAACCAGACCCTTTCGCCACTGCTGATGGCTGGTCGCATTATAAGGCTGACAAAAGCAGGATTTTCTTACCGTTCATTCGCAAAGTGTAGCTTCCGCACTCCTGCTTCGGTATACCTTCGCCATGTTCTGGCAATTTCTCTCCCGAAACCTTGCACTGCTGACGCTGGCCGGAGCTGTGGCCGCCTACCTCTATCCACCATTCTTCCTGCTGTTTAAGGATTATTTCCTCTGGTGTTTTGCAGCCACGATGTTTGCTCTCGGTGTGGTGCTGCACCCTGAGGAGGCAAGGGATGCACTTTCAAGGCCGCATCAGATCGGGCTGGGGGTGTTGACACAATACAGTGTGATGCCACTGCTCGGGTTTGCTGCTGCAACCATTGCGGTAGCGCAGGGGATGCCACCGGCGCTGGCACTCGGGTTTGTTATTGTCGGCTGTGCACCCGGTGCAATGGCGAGTAATGTGATCACCTATCTGGCAGGCGGCGCTGTCGCTTTCTCCATTGCCATGACCATGGTGGCAACACTGCTGTCACCCCTGTTGACACCGCTGCTGGTTGAGACGCTGGGTGGCGCATTTCTGCAGATTCCCTTCTGGCCGATGATGAAGACGATTGTTTTGATCGTAGTGATACCCCTTCTTCTGGGCATGGCA
>JAJRVG010000164.1 GCA_021545595.1 Zetaproteobacteria bacterium
AATCAATTCGGCATCTCCGGCAATAAGTCCTGAGCGCAGGCCCGGCAGTGCAGAGCGTTTGGAGAGAGAGTTGAAAACCAGGCAGCGGGAGAAACCTTCACGCCCGAGTGATTGGGCCACCTCAAGCAGGCCAACCGGTGGGGTGTCCCAGTAGATCTCCGAATAGCACTCATGTGCCAGCACGTAGAAACCGTGTTTGTCGGCAAGCTCAAGCAGCTGGGTGTAGTAGCCTGTGTCGGCCACCCAGCCTGTCGGATTGGATGGTGAGCATACATAGACGATGGCGGTATCGGCCCAGATACTCTCCGGAACAGTATGGAGTTCAGGTGCAAAATCGTTTCCGGTAGAGCATGGCATTAGATAAGGGGTTGCCCCGGCAGTCACGGCAGCACCCAGATAGATCTGGTACATCGGGTTTGGCATCAGTACGCAGGGTTTATGCCCCTTTCCACAGCAAGCCTCGGGATTTACCAGCGCATGGGCAACGGCAAAGAGTGCCTCCCGCGTTCCGTTGGCACTCAACACCTGCGTTACCGGGTCAACATGCTGAAGGTCATACCGGCGCATTAGCCAGGCTGCGATAGCCTGCCGCAGAGTATCGTTGCCCCGGCTGCTTGGGTATTTGGAGAAGCCACCGAGGTGACTGGTCAATGTGCTCCCGACAAAGTCCGGCAGCGGCAGTCTCGGTTCCCCGGCACCGGCATCAATCGGGGTCAAGTCCGGATTTGGTGTGCGGCCATCAAAAAGAACATTCAGGCGTTCAAACGGATAGGCACCCAATTGATCCAGACGGGGTTGGGACAGTTTTTCAGCAGGCATCAATGTTATTCGGAGGGGATGTCCGCTTTGGCACGTATCGGCCTGCTCCATTCGCTAAAGCGGCCCAGGGCATCAATGGCTCGTACTCGAAACAGATACTCAACATCACCGCTTCTCAGGTTAATCAGTTGCGACATGGAGGACTTATCAAAATTCTTTGGAATGGGCATCTCTTCATAGTAACGGCGCCAGATTCCAGGACATTTACAGTAGGGATCCATCTCAGCACGGTCGATCTGGTAGCCGATACCACCGCTTCCGCCACTTGTTTTGATATCCAGATTCAGGCTGTTTCTAATGATCGTATGCTTGAGTGAGGCAATGGTCGGCGGCGCATTCTCTGCCACCGGCTGTGGAGGCTCTTTGCGACCACAGCCCACAAGAACAAAGGCGGCTACAACAAATAAAAGTACAAACTTACGCATGGTTATGACTCCGTCTTTGACGATTCAAGCAGTGCTTTCCAGGCAGCGCACTGCTGGCGTACCTGTTCGGGGGCGGTACCACCGATATGATTACGTGCCGCAACAGATGCTTCCACGGATAGCTGCCTGACCATCGTTTCAGTCAGTCTTGCATCAATCGCATGGCAGGCCTTTTCACTCATCTCATGCAGTTCACAGCCCCCTTTAATGCAGTGGGCAACGGCTTTACCGACAATTTCGTGTGCTTCACGGAACGGCACATCGGCGCGGACCAGAGCATCTGCAAGATCGGTTGCTGTTGAAAAGCCGGATGCAGCAGCCCGGAGCATGGCATCTCTGTTTACCTTAATACCGGGAAGCATATCGCCAAAGACACGCAGGCTTCCTTCAAGGTTGTCCATGGCATCAAAAATAGCTCTCTTATCTTCCTGCATATCCTTGTTGTAGGCCAGAGGCAGCCCCTTTAGCGTGGTTAACATGGCAACCAGTCCACCAATAATGCCGCCGGCCTTGCCACGAACCAGCTCCGGCATATCCGGGTTTTTCTTTTGTGGCATAATGGATGAGCCGGTACAGAAGGCATCCGGGAGCTCAATAAAACTGAATTGTGAACTCATCCAGAGAATCAGCTCTTCGGAGAATCGTGACAGGTGAATGGCGCAGATTGAGGCGGCTGCCAGCAGCTCTATGACAAAGTCACGGTCTGAAACGGCATCCAGCGAATTGGTGCAGGGGCCATTAAAGCCCAGGGCTTCGGCAGTCTGGCTCCGGTTAATGTCAAAAGTCGTGCCGGCCAGCGCGGCAGAACCGAGCGGGCACTGGTTCATCCGCTCTCTGGCGTCAAAGAAGCGATCCATATCCCGCTCAAACATCTCCACATAGGCCAGCAGATGATGTCCGAAAGTCACCGGTTGTGCGGTCTGCAGGTGAGTGAAGCCGGGCATAATCGTGTCGGCATGCCCTTCTGCCAGCGTAACCAGGACTGATTGTAGAGTGTGAATACGTGCAATCAGGTCGTCGCATCTTCTGCGCAGGTAGAGACGGCTGTCGGTGGCAACCTGATCGTTGCGGGAGCGGGCGGTATGCAGCTTTTTGCCAGCATCACCAATGCGGTCGGTCAGCCGCTTTTCGATGTTCATGTGCACATCTTCAAGCTCAATCAGGAATTCAAATTTACCAGATTCGATTTCTGCTTCGATCTCATTCAGACCCTTGAGAATGGCTACCAGTTCATCATCGGCAAGAATACCCTGACTGTTCAGCATGGTGGCATGTGCGCGGGAGCCGGAAATATCCTCCGCATACATACGGGCATCTACATCCGTGGATGCATTAAATGCTTCTACAAAGCTGTCAGTCGGGGCATCAAAGCGCCCTCCCCAGGGTTTATCAGACATGTCAGGACTCCTGCCTCATCAAAGAGAGTGGCAACTATAACGGCACTGCAATGATAATGGGAGGCTTCAGAAAGAGACATTGCAACGATAGGGGGTGATGTTTATAAAAAAATCCTATATTCTGCGCCACCCTCCGGGTGAGGGGAGCCTGATCCGAAGCAAATCTCCAACCCATGGATGGGTTGGCAAAATCAGGCGAAAAGCCGATTTTGAGAGTAAGCCGAAACCGCGTTTTGGTTTGCGTTTAAAGGAATAAGGCAGGACGCTCTTATTCCGTATGTAATGAACAATTGAGGAGAATTTATCATGGCTTTGAACGTCTATTATGACAAAGATGCCGATCTTTCGATCATCCAGAGCAAGAAAGTTGCAATTATCGGTTACGGCTCACAGGGGCACGCACATGCCAACAACCTGAAAGATTCCGGTGTAGATGTTACCGTGGGTCTCCGTGAAGGCTCTGCTTCTGTGGCTAAAGCAGAAGCTGCCGGCCTTAAGGTAAGCAGTGTGGCTGATGCTGTTGCTGGCGCAGACATCGTAATGATTTTGACTCCGGATGAGTTTCAGTCAGTTCTCTACAGGGACGAGCTTGAGCCAAACCTGAAGCAGGGCGCAACACTTGCCTTCGCACATGGATTTGCCATTCATTACAATCAGGTCACCCCGCGTGCTGACCTGAATGTTGTCATGATCGCACCCAAGGCTCCGGGTCATACGGTTCGCTCCGAATTTGAGAAGGGCGGTGGTATCCCTGACCTGATTGCTATTCATCAGGATGCAACCGGTGATGCAAAAAGTATCTGCCTCTCTTACGCTTCTGCGATTGGTGGTGGCCGTACCGGTATTATTGAAACCACATTCAAAGACGAGACTGAAACCGATCTGTTCGGTGAGCAGGCTGTACTTTGCGGTGGTGCTGTTGAGCTGGTTAAAGCCGGTTTTGAAACACTGACTGAAGCGGGTTACGCACCTGAAATGGCATACTTTGAGTGTCTGCATGAGCTGAAACTGATTGTAGACCTTATGTATGAGGGTGGTATCGCTAACATGAACTACTCCATCTCCAACAATGCGGAGTATGGCGAGTATGTTACCGGCCCGAAAGTGATCAACGAAGAGTCACGCAAGGCGATGCGTGAGGCGCTACACGATATTCAGACGGGTGAATATGCCAAGCAGTTTATTGCTGAGGGTGCTACTAACTACCCGTCCATGACCGCTTACCGTCGTAACAACGCAGCTCACCCGATCGAAGTAACGGGTGAAAAGCTTCGTGCGATGATGCCGTGGATCAACAAGATCGTGGATAAATCAAAAAACTAGTCTTTTAGACACGGCCCTGGGCATTCATGCCCGGTAGTAAAAGACAAAAGAAGGCGGCCCGAAGGCCGCCTTCTTTACTGCTTTCGACCTTCGATTCAACACAAGCATTAAACCTTTCCGCTGGTGTTGCAAAGCTCGCAGGGCTTCTATGAAATGCCCCATGGGTAGAATGCTGTGGTGGTAGTTATCACCACAGCAGCAGAGCATTACATGCTACTCTCTGGCTCGTTGTCAAAGCGATCAAGGTTCATCACTTTTGTCCAAGCATCAACAAAGTCGTGCACAAATTTTTCTTTGGAGTCATCAAAGGCATAGACCTCGGCAACAGCCCTCAATTCAGAATTGGAACCAAAGATTAAGTCAACAGAAGTCGCAGTCCATTTAAGTTGACCTGTGTTTCGGTCATAGCCCTCATATACGCCTGCAACTTTAGCTGATTTTTTCCACGCCGTAGACATATCAAGCAGATGAACGAAGAAATCATTGCTTAATGTGCCCCGCCTGTCCGTGAATACACCATGTTTAGATTGCCCGGTATTGGCATTTAATACACGCATACCACCCACTAGAACCGTCATTTCAGGAACGGTCAGATTCAATAGACTTGCCTTGTCGACCAGCATATCCACTGGCGAACGGTAGCTATCCTTACGGAAGTAGTTTCTAAACCCGTCTGCTGTTGGTTCAAGTACAGCAAAGGATTTTACATCCGTCTGTTCCTGGATCGCATCGGCACGACCAGGTTTAAACGGGACTTGAACATTATAACCCGCATCCATGGCAGCTTTTTCGATAGCCGCAGCACCACCAAGTACGATTAAATCTGCTAATGATACCTTGGTACTGCTGAAGAATGAGCCATTGAAGTCTTTTTGGATACCTTCCAATACTTCAAGCACTTTCGACAGCTCTCTGGGGTTGTTCACATCCCAGTTTTTTTGTGGCTCAAGACGTAAACGCGCACCATTCGCACCACCTCGCATATCACTGCTGCGGAAGCTTGCTGCTGATGCCCAAGCCGTTCTAATAAGTTCAGGTACGCTCAACCCTGATTTAAGGATTTTTTCTTTAAGTGCTGCAACATCTCCACGGCTGATTAACTTACCATCAACGTTTGGAATT
>JAJRVG010000165.1 GCA_021545595.1 Zetaproteobacteria bacterium
ACAAGGTCAACATCGTTCTGCTGGAAGTGTTCATCTTTATCCTTATCGGCCAGATTAAGGACAGCAATCAATTTGTCACCGGAACGTATAGGCAATGACAGGAAAGACGGAGAAGCATATTTCGGGTCATTCTTTTTCCTGAAGCGTATATCTGTTTCGATATCATCTACCAGAAGCGGTCCCGTTCCAGCTTCCATAACATGGAGCACTATGGAATCCTTTATCGAAATAATAGCTCCGGCAATGGCGTTTTGTTTAGGCCCTCTGGAACTAACAACTTGAAAGTTTTCGCCAGCCTCATCAATGAGGAAAACCGAGCCGATCCTGGCTTTGTTGACCTGCATGGCCTTATCGAGCAGGTCGCTAAGAAGTTCATTTATATCCAGGCTTGAGCCCACTTCCTCAGCAAACTCCTTGACCAACAGCAGCTCAACTGCTCTGCGTTGCAGGTCGTTACCAGCCATCTGATATTGCTCCAGCAATGCTCCAAAGCCATCTACGATTCCACGCAGTTCATGGGCGCCCTTAATTTCCTTCAGTTCTTCCAACAGATGATCTGACCCTTTCATCATGGCAGACGAAATAGCGGACACTTGCGAAAACAGGCTTTGCAACAGGGCCAGGACACATAGAATAATAATAATTGAAAACAGATAAGGGATAATATATTTGGCTTGTATCATCTCAGAAAAAGAGGCCATGCCACTGACAACATACAGAAAAACAACGGTTGGAATGGGAAGTAACAGCAGGAAGATAATACGAAGCTGATGACTTAGATTTTTATCTTCGATGCTGTATTTGTCCGTCCATTTATCAACCAAGCTGATGCACCCCTTCTAACTTTTTTAGTTGCAATACTTCTATATTATTACGCGTATTTCAGACATTAGCAACTTGTATAGATTACAGAATCAGGTTGAGTCCACTTGAGCTCACCGTTTGCTGGCTGAAGGAAGTTGTGACCAGAAGGGCGTGGATTTCGTTGTCTTAAATGACTAATTTTGGCTGCCAGCTCAATCGGCCGTTCAAGTTCTATCTCTTACGGCGTTCCCGGAAGAAGTCTTTAAGTAGCCTGCCACACTCATCAGCCAGCAAACCTGAAGTTACCTCGGGCTGATGATTGAGCCTTTCATCACTCAAAACAGTGGAGAGAGACTCTACAGCACCTGTTTTCGGGTCTGCCGCGCCGTAAACAACACTCCCGATCCGGGCATGGACAATTGCACCGGCACACATCGTGCATGGCTCAAGCGTCACATAAAGTGTGGAGCCTGTGAGGCGATAGTTCTTTACCGCTCTGCAGGCCATGCGGATAACCCGCATCTCGGCGTGGGCCGAGGCATCGTCTGTGGTGATGGGAGCATTGTATGAAGCAAACTCCCGTCCATCTTCAGTGATCAGCACTGCACCTACAGGCACTTCACCATTTTCTGCTGCAATTTCAGCCTGTTGCAGCGCCATGTTCATGCAGTCGATATCAGTTTTCCGGCTCATTAATGGCTCACCGTCTACTGCTTCTGGGGTCATAACGGTCACGAAGTCCTTCACCGAGAAGGTTATATCCCAATACTGTGATCAGAATGGCAAGGCCGGGATAGAGTGAGAGCCACCACGCAATCTGAATATTGTCTTTACCCTCGGTCAGCATGTTACCCCATGAGGGATCGGGGGGCTGCACACCCAGCCCCAGAAAAGAGAGGCCTGACTCAACCAGCACAGCACCGGCAACACCCAGCACGGCAGAGATAAGTATCGGCCCCATGGCATTGGGCAGCATGTAGCGCCAGATCAGCTGGAAAGATGAAATTCCAAGGCTCTGGGCAGCCATAATGAACTCCCGCTGCCGGAGGGAGAGGAACTCAGCCCGAACCAGACGTGTAACGCCCATCCATGAAGTCAGCCCGATAACAATCATGATGTTCCAGATCGAAGGCTCCAGAAATGCAATCACTGCCAGTATGAGGAAGAAGGTGGGAAAACAGAGCACCATATCGGTTACGCGCATCAGCAGGGTATCAATTTTTCCACCGTAATGGCCCGCAATGGCACCCAGGCAGATACCGATCAGAAGAGAGATGCCCACGGCTACAAAACCAACTGCAAGCGAGACCCTGGCACCAAAGAGCATGCGTGAAAGCACATCACGCCCAAGCGTGTCCGTACCACACCAGTGAGCCCATGAAGGGGGGAGAAGAATATGATGTACATTGATCATTGCCGGGTCATAGGGTGCGATCCACGGCGCCAGAAGGGCGGAGAGAACAACGGATGAAACAATTACTCCACCAATTAGCAACAGCGGAGAATTTAACCACGAAGGTACAGAGGCACGGAGAGTTTTTCTCACAAAATCATCCTCTTAATACCTTGTTTCAGGATTGGCACGTGAAAGTTAAACAACAGACCCTTTCCAATGTTTGCAAGTTTCATGTACGTCAACAACTGAGCTTCATGGACAGGTAGCATTGTTTTAACGGTTTTAAGTTCAACAATCAGGCTACCTTCAACAACGATATCTATACGGTAACCACAATCAAGATGTATGCCTTTGTATTCAACAGGAAGTGAGGTCTGCCGTCTGAACGCTATATCCCTCAATTTCAGTTCGTGGCAGAGACCTTCTTCATAAGCAGATTCGAGCAATCCAGGCCCCAACTGCCGGTGAACCTCAATGGCAGCACCGATAATGTTTTCCGTTAATGCATCACTCTGTGTATCTGAGTCTCTGTGGTCTGTCATCCCTTTGCACCGTGATGAATTCTCGGATCAGCCCATGCGTAAGAGAGGTCTGCCAGCAGATTACCCACCAGAGTCAGTACCGCACCGATAACGGTTATTCCCATCACCAGAGGATAGTCGCGCGATAGTACCGCTTCATAGAAAAGCAGGCCCATCCCGGGAATGGAGAAGAGCTGTTCAACAATAACAGAGCCTCCAATCAGTCCCGGGATAGAGAGGCCCAGCAGTGTAATGATGGGTAGAAGTGCATTCTTCAGCGC
>JAJRVG010000166.1 GCA_021545595.1 Zetaproteobacteria bacterium
ATATCGAAATGTTCTACAACAGTTGCAGGACGCATTCATATTTGGGCTATCTTAGTCCGAATGAATATGAAACAATCCAGCAAGCGCTGCCACAAGCAGCATAACCCTTTTCGATGTCTACACTTTTACTCGACCACTACACTACTGCCTTTTGTTTTTTACCATATATAAAAAATCCAAGACCTGCTCCTCCAAATATTATTCCCCAGATAAGCAGTGATGTATCTTCCATTTTAATATTTACCGAATTTCCCTGTTGTTGACACATAACCCATTAATATATATGTTTTATTTTCCATGCATTACTCTCCTGTATATACCCTTGTTCTCCACTATATCTCATATTAAGCTTCAAACAAGGAATCAGGAGATAGAATGCTGAGCTATCCGTCCAGAGCCAATCCGGATTCAAAACTTAACCCTGCAATGATTTGTTTGCCGAACCAGATTTATAGAAAGCGATTTATACAAAAAAGCCCTGGAGCGGTAGTCAGTCCGCCAGATAAGCTGTAAGCGGATACCTGGGTGAAGAAAGAGCAGCGCAAACGTATTGTGGACCGGCATCGCGACAGTCTGACAAGGTACGGTTACCATCCCAATGCCCTCTACTGGAGCAGTCGCGGGATTCAGGAGATTCGGTTCAAGGTGTTGGCGGAGATTGGTATCGAGCCCGGCGATTCAGTGCTTGATATCGGCTGTGGCTTTGGTGATTTCAAGGGCTGGTTCGAAAAACAGCGTGGGGCGTTGAATTACAGAGGCATTGATCTTTCACCTGATCTCTTGAGTGAGGCAGGAAAACGCCATCCTGATGCAGAGTTTCTTGAGGGAGACCTGTTTGAAATATCTTCAACCCATGGGGACTTTGCCGGGCAGAACTTTGACTGGGTAATTCTTTCCGGAGCACTGAACGAGCCGCTTCACGATGAAGGTAGCTATGCGTATCGGACGATTGCACACATGTTTGAACTTTGTTGCAAAGGTGTGGCATTTAACCTGCTGGATGCCCGCCATCTGAGGGCGCCTGACCTTCAAAGCCATCAGCCGGAAGCGGTGCTGGATTACTGTCGGACACTCTCCCCGGATTGCACACTGCGGGATGAGTATTTGAAAAATGATTTCAGCATCTATGTGCGAAAGGATCATTCACCGGCTGATTAGGACTGGGTTCACTGCTGTCCCGCTTATTCGATTGCGTCGTGCCGGATTTCGACCGCATGGCGGAGATGGTTCCATACAATCTTCCGCATTTCCCACATCCATGTGGGTCAGATGCAGGAGGTACGAGCCCATGGACGGGCGAAGGTAGGACAATGCAGGAGCAATTGTCGAGAGCAACGCATGGAGCAGTTGCCGAGCGCTGGAATGACGAACAGGCTATGGATGCAACTGTTCAGCATCTTTTAAATTAGCGTTTAAGAGCTTTCTTCCGATCCTTGCGCTGGTGATAGAGAATCCATGTGTCCAGTGCCAGAGCAGCAACAATGGAGAGCCAGAGTGTCCAGGTTGGCAGCGAAGTGAATTCAGCCACCTCCTCGATACCTTTGCCACCGGTAAACTTGCTGTAGGCCAGAAATGCCAGCACAAGATGACCACCAATCAGGGTCACCAGCATTGTCAGTGACCAGAACAGGGTGACCAGCAGGGCTATGTGAGAGGTTGTTCCCGGCTGTTTAATGGCCATTAGTTCTCATCAAATCCGAAGTGTTCGATCTTTTTTACACGCAGGGCATCATCATAGGTGATATCGATTCTGCGCAGGACGTCCGGATCGGTTTCAGCATTTCGACGATCCTCAATATAGGTGACACGGTTCGGGTGCAGTGTGTCTATAATGGCCGGTGAACCGAGCAGACTCTCCACCCGGAATCGTGAATCACCCTCTTCGATGAGCCAGATACTTTCGTCTTTCAACACATTACCCTGATGAATCTCATGCCGCATACATGCTGTAGTGGAAAAGAGCAGGGTGAAAAGGAGTGTGATGGTGGCCAGTCTGTTCATGCTGTCTCTGCAGGCCCACGATGCCCGCTTTCAAGCAGCCGTACATAATCCTCAACACCTTTCTCCAGTGACCAGGAGGGCTCCCAGCCCATGATTGCCTTGCTTTCAGAGAGGTCTGCCTCGGTATGCATCTGGTAGAAGGTGAAGGGGTTGTCGATGTAGTCAACATCGAAGCTCTGCCCCAACTGCTTGCCAAGGTTTTCCACAATATCGTTGAAGCTGCGTGCCTTGCCCGAACCAACGTTGCAGACGCCCGAACGGGGCGCTTCAAGTGCGGCAAGGTTGGCGGCAATCACATCACGGATGTAGACGAAGTCGCGCATCTGTTCGCCATGTTTGAACAGGCGGAGCTGTTTACCAGCTTTGGCTCGCTGGTACATCTGCAGAATCATGGAGGCGGTTTTGTTGCCTTCACACTCATTTTTATGGTGCTCACCCGGGCCATAAACATTGAAATAGCGAAGTCCGACAATCGGAGCAGGATGTTTCTCATACCAGCGTGCAGCCACACGATCCATGGCAAGTTTTGAAAAGCCATAGATATTCTCCGGCTCTTCACCGACCCCGACCCTGTTGGGGGCTGCGGAGTTTCCATAGGTGCCTGCCGAAGAGGCGTAGATCACACGGATTCCGGATTTCGCACTTGCCTCAAGGATGGAGGCGAAGGCATTGGTGTTAACCTCCACCATCAGCCGCTGATCCATGACGGTGGTGTCGGTAATGGCTGCCTGATGCATCACTGCGGTAAACTCACCGGCTGCGATACTCTCCAATAGATCAAAATCATCACAATCGGCAGCACGAACTTCGCAATCCACATGGATAAGATTGCGCCAGTCTCCGGAAGAGAAATCATCAGCAATGACCACATCGGTGTTTGGCCGCTTAATCAGGGTTGCGGCAAGATTGGAGCCAATAAAGCCGGCACCGCCAGTAATCAGAATACGTTCAGTCATCAGTTGTCTGTCCTGTGCTTCTTTGAGATATCTGAAACAGGTGCGTCAATGCACCTTTTCAGAACGCAAAGCCAAAACGCGGTTTTGTCTCTGCTCACAAAATCAATCACTTACGTTTTTAATTTTGCCAGCCCATCCATGGACTGTAGGGATACTCTGAACTTTTCAGAGTATCCTAAAGATTTGAGCCTTTCCACTGCAGTTGCAGGTCGGAAAGTGCCCGAACCGTTGCAGCGTTGCAGAGCGGATAGCCGGAGCATTCATTGATAAGGTTCATAATCTCATCTGCAGGGAGGGTTTTAACCTGTCCAACGTTGAGATCGGCCTCTGCCATCAGACGCGCAATCCAGCTACCCAGTCCGGGAAGTGATTTGATCTGCACAATACGGATCAGCTCTTCTGCACGCTCTACTTTAATCTGGCCACCACTGGCATGGGAGAGCTCTTCGGCATCAGTTTCTCCAAGCGCATCTACAGGACGGCAGAGAAGCTTAAGGATCACCCATTAGCTTTCGGTAATAAAATTTTTATCTTCATGCAGGGGAAAAGTGCCCGGTAGAGCCTGCACATTATTCATACTCTGCACCCCAAATGTGGCGATTCAGCGTTATTCGTTGTTCGTTTGGAATAGCCAAACTTCACTCCTCCTGCCTTGACTTGCCACATTTTCAACTGCAGCGCTCGAGTCAATTCATACATAACTATTCGTCCGTGTAGGCGGTTGCGCCTGCAATGTAGGCGCTCTTCATGGCCCATTTCCTGATTTTGGCATTGATCCGGATTGAGCCGGTCAGGTTAGCACGGCGGAGTTGTGCGCCACGAAGGTCGGCATCGCTCAGGTCGGCGTCTGAGAGGTTGGCTTCATAGAGATAGGTGCCACGAAGGTCTGTACCCCTCAGGTTGCAACCTGAGAGATCAGCACCTGCCAAACGGGCACCTGAGAGATCAAGGCCGGAAAAGTCTCTTCCCGAGAGATTGTAGCCTGCAAGATTCTGGGCATTGCCAATTTTCCGTAGCAGATCATCCACAGGAAGTTCAAGCTGTGCACCTTTGAGGTTTGCTCCCTTCAGGTTTGCTCCCTTCAGGTTTGCAGCACCGAGTTGTGCATTTTTGAGGTTGGCACCACTTAAGTTACAGTTCGACAGATTGGCTCCAGTCAGGTCAACACCGGATAGATCCATGCCGGACAGATCCATGCCGGAGAGGTTGGCACGGGCAAGCGAACGGCCATCGGCGATCTGTTTTTTTAAGTTTTCTGCTGCGGTCATAGGTTTCTCCTCGGAGGTGGATATTACGATGCTTGGCAATCGGTGCAATATGTTTCTAGGCTAGCGAAATAATCAGAAGCATTTCCGTTGTAAGAGAGGCCGGTTATATTCGACTCTTTCAACGGCACTATTGGATTGAAAAGAGGGATTGAAAAGAATGCATGCAACATTACCGCTGCTGAAAGAGAGTGACTTCCCGGCCATCTATCGGGGGGAGGTCGAGACG
>JAJRVG010000167.1 GCA_021545595.1 Zetaproteobacteria bacterium
GCTATTTTTTTATGTATGAATTAGTGGTTTTTACAGCGCTGTTTTGTTAACTTCCGCGACCATTGTGAGTAGCTCAAATACACGTTTCGTTTTTGTTACCGGTGGTGTTGTTTCCTCGCTGGGTAAAGGTATCGCCGCAGCCAGTCTGGCAGCGCTTTTTGAGGCACGTGGTCTGAAGGTCACGATGCAGAAGCTTGACCCCTATATCAATGTTGATCCCGGAACGATGAGTCCCTACCAGCACGGTGAGGTATTTGTCACCGACGATGGTGCTGAAACCGATCTTGATCTCGGCCACTATGAACGCTTTACCCATGCCCGTATGAGCAAGCGTTCCAACTTTACCGCAGGCCGGATCTATGAGTCTGTTATTCGTCGTGAGCGGCGTGGTGACTACCTGGGCGCAACGGTTCAGGTGATTCCGCATATCACAGATGCCATTAAAGATGCGGTTTTAAGCCTTCGTTCTGATGATGTGGACATTGCACTGGTGGAGATTGGTGGAACTGCCGGTGATATTGAATCCCTGCCATTTCTGGAGGCGATCAGACAGCTTCGTTTTGATCTGGGCCTGAAGAACACGGCCTTTATTCATCTGACACTGGTTCCCTATATTGCATCTGCAGGCGAGCTTAAGACCAAGCCGACACAGCACTCTGTACAGAAGCTGCGTGAGATCGGCATTCAGCCGGATATCCTGCTCTGTCGCAGTGAACATCCGATTTCCCAGAGCCAGAAAGATAAGATTGCTCTCTTCTGTAACGTGGAGAAGCGTGCAGTTATTGAAGCGCCGGATATGGATACCATTTATGGTGTTCCACTCTCCCTGCGTGGTGGTGGGCTTGGATCTGTAATTCTTGAGCACTTCGGCATGCCGGATTCCGTGCCCGACCTCTCCGAGTGGGAGGATATCTGCCGTAAAATACGAACCCCTGAGAAAGAGGTTCGTATCGCCATGGTTGGTAAGTATGTGGAGCTTGTGGACGCCTATAAATCAGTGAATGAAGCACTGTTTCACGGCGGCATGGAGCATGGTGTACGGATCAGTATCGATTACATTGATGCGGAGTCCCTAAACAGGGGGGATGTGGATGCCCTGACCGGCGTACATGGCATTCTGGTTCCGGGTGGATTCGGTGAGCGTGGCACGGAAGGAAAGATTACCGCGATTCGTTATGCACGTGAAAACAGTATCCCGTACCTGGGGATTTGCCTGGGCATGCAGCTGGCTGTGGTTGAGTTTGCCCGCAATGTAGCAGGCCTTGAAAACGCAACCAGCAGTGAGTTCGATGAGCGTGCAGAGCACCCGGTTATTGCCCTGATGACTGAGTGGGAGCAGGAGGGGGCGCGCGTACAGCGCTCATCTGACAGTGATCTCGGTGGAACCATGCGTCTGGGTGGCTACCCCTGCAGGGTGATCGAAGGGACAAAAGCCTTTGAGGCTTATGGAGAGAGTGAGATTCGTGAGCGTCACCGCCACCGTTATGAGTTTAACGACACTTACCGTCAGCAGTTGATGGATGCGGGTCTGGTGGTCTCGGGTACGCTGCCGGATGACTCGCTGGTCGAGATGATAGAGGTGAAAGATCATCCCTGGTTTGTCGCCTGCCAGTTCCATCCTGAATTCCTCTCGCGTCCTTATGCGCCGCATCCGCTGTTTGCCGGATTTGTCGGGGCGGGCAAACGTCATCTGGAACAGCCTTAAGTGACGTTGATGCATCACATCAGTGTTGGGGAGATTGAGATCGGCAATGATTTGCCGTTTGTTCTCTTTGCCGGCCCATGCGTCATTGAGGGTGAATCTTTCACGCTGGAAGTGGCAGAGGCACTTCGTGACATTGCCGGACGATGCGGTGTGCCTTTTGTTTTCAAGTCCAGCTTTGATAAGGCCAATCGAACAAGTGTGGATGGTTTCCGGGGCCCCGGTATGGAAGAGGGCCTAAGAATCCTGAAGCGGGTGAAAGATGAGCTTGGCCTGCCGGTGATTACCGATGTGCATACACCGGAGCAGGTCGAAGCTGTCGCTGCGGTTGCTGATATCCTGCAGACACCGGCGTTTTTGTGCA
Organism: Zetaproteobacteria bacterium; assembly: GCA_021545595.1. Taxonomy (GTDB): domain Bacteria; phylum Pseudomonadota; class Zetaproteobacteria; order Mariprofundales; family Mariprofundaceae; genus WSZY01. The sequence goes on from JAJRVG010000167.1 coordinate 2,067, forward strand.
GACAGACCGATTTTATCCAGGCGGTTGCGAAGGCGGGCAGGCCTGTGAATATCAAAAAAGGGCAGTTTCTGGCCCCCTGGGATATGCCGCACGTGCTGGAGAAGGCAAGGGCGACAGGTAATGATGACATTATGCTCTGTGATCGCGGCACCAGCTTTGGCTATAATAGTCTGGTTTCAGATTTCCGTTCATTGATGGTGATGGCCGAGACGGGTGCTCCGGTTGTTTTTGATGCAACCCATTCAGTCCAGCAGCCTGGCGGGCTGGGCGGGGCAACCGGTGGTAATCGTGAGTTTGTGCCGGGACTTTCAAGGGCTGCTGTTGCCATCGGTGTGGCGGCACTGTTTATGGAGGTGCATCCAAGCCCTGATGAGGCACTCTCTGATGGACCGAACTCATTGCGGCTGGATGAGCTGGAAGAGCTTCTGGTGAAGCTAAAGCGGTTGGACAAAGTCACAAAAGAAAAACATTAACCACAGAGGCGCTAAGTCACAAAGTAGCAGATTATATTTTTCAACTTTGTGCCTTTGTGTCTTAGTGGTAAATAAGAGTTAATGAAGCCGTTGGCAATGGGGCCGACAAGGAGAAAGAGAAAAGTGAGTGAAATTGTAAGTGTGCATGGTCGTGAGATTTTTGATTCCCGTGGGAACCCGACCGTGGAAGTTGATGTAAGACTCGAGTCAGGTGCCTTTGGGCGCGCTGCGGTTCCAAGTGGAGCATCCACCGGACAACGTGAAGCTGTAGAGCTGCGTGATGGTGGTGACCGTCTTGGTGGCAAGGGTGTGCGCAGGGCCGTTGGCCATGTGAACAGGGATATTGCCGAAGCTGTAAAGGGCATGGACGGTGCGGATCAGCGTGGCCTTGATCATCTGCTGATCGAACTGGACGGAACACCAAATAAGGAGCGCCTGGGTGCCAATGCAATTCTGGGGGTCTCTATGGCTGTTGCCAAGGCACAGGCTGCAGAAGATGAGGTGTCACTGTTCCAGCATATGGGTGGTGACGATGCGAATCTGATGCCTGTCCCGTGCATGAATGTGATTAACGGTGGTTCCCATGCGGATAATAGCATCGATTTTCAGGAGTATATGATTGTCCCTGCCGGGGCATCAAGCTTCTCCGAAGCCATGGATATGGGTGCCGAAGTGTTTCATGCACTGAAATCAGTTCTTCAGGCGGCCGGGCATGTAACTGCCGTGGGTGATGAGGGGGGCTTTGCCCCGAATCTTGGTTCTAATGAAGAGGGTATCACGGTTATTCTTGAGGCGATTGAGAAGGCAGGCCTGAAACCCGGCAGCGATGTCGCTCTGGCCAGCGACATGGCTGCATCAGAGTTTTACAGAGATGGTTCATACATGTTGGCAGGTGAAGGTAACCGTTCACTGGATGCTGAAGGTATGGTGGATATGATTGAATCACTGTGTGCCCAATATCCGATTGTTTCAGTCGAAGATGGCCTGGATGAAAATGACTGGGATGGCTGGGAACTGTTGACAGAACGCCTTGGCAGCAGGGTACAGCTGGTTGGTGATGATATTTTTGTAACCAACCCCGCTATTCTGAAAGAGGGTATTGAGAAACATATCGCCAATGCACTACTGGTTAAGGTCAATCAGATTGGCACATTGAGTGAGACAGTTGCTGCCGTGAATATGGCGCATGATGCCGGCTACCGCTGCATGGTGTCGCATCGTTCGGGTGAAACTGAAGATGCAACCATTGCCGATCTTACTGTGGCGCTCTCCTGTGGTCAGATCAAAAGTGGATCGGCATCCCGCTCGGATCGTATGGCCAAATACAACCAGCTACTTCGTATCGAAGAAGAGCTGGGCAGTCGTGCGCGCTACGCCGGTCATGGCGCTTTTTCCAGAGGATAGACTCTGAAGCAGAACCTTGCCAGGGCCGCATGGAGCTGGCTGCTGCTGGCAGTAGCCATTCTGGCCTTTGTATGGATGGGCTGGGAGTTGATCTGGTCCGACCATGGCTATCGTGTCTATCAGGGTGAGCGTGCAAAGCTTGAAAAGCTGGAGGTTGAACTCGAGGCTTTGAAAGCTAAACGTGAGTGGCTGGCGAAAGAGATTCTTCGATTTCGTAATGACCCTGCTGCTCTTGAGGAACTGGTTCATCGGGAACTGGGTTATGTCTATCCGGACGAGTATATGCTGATTATACCGGACAGGCGTGAGGAGGAACGGGTGATGAGCCAGGAGAAGGATGCGGGGAGAGGAAGAACGCAGTGATGAATTATTTAATGCATATTTTTTTCTTCGTGTCTCTGTCCCCCGCTGAGGATTTCCATGGGTCACGTCTCTGTGGTGAAATCTTATGGTTGTAACCCGCTTTGCGCCATCTCCGACCGGCATGCTGCATCTGGGTAATGTTCGAACAGCCCTGCTGAACTGGCTCTATGCCCACAGGCACGGTGGCCGTTTTCTCCTCCGCTTTGAAGATACAGATCGCGATCGTTCAGAAGCACACTATATTGATGCCATTGAAAAGGATCTTGTATGGCTGGGGCTGGACTGGGATGGTGAGGTTCTCTTCCAGTCTGCCCATCACAAAAAGCATCTGCGCGTACTTCAGCAACTGGCTGAGCAGGGTGATGCCTACCGCTGCTTCTGTTCTGAGAACCAGCTTAGTCTTGATCGTAAACTTGCAACATCCCGTGGCCTTCCATCCCGCTACAGCGGGCGATGTAAAGCCATTTCCAGTGAAGAGTCTGCGCAGCGTGCGGAATCAGAGCCCTTCGTCTGGCGGTTGGCAATTCATGGGAATGAGGGCGAGGTTGTTGTGCGTGATGCACTGCGCAGTGATGTCCATTTTTCCCGTGTGGATATGGATGACCCTGTTGTTGTCCGCTCCGATGGCACATTCACTTTTCTGCTACCTAATGCCGTTGACGATGCAATGGATGGAATTACGCATACGATGCGGGGCGATGATCATCTGACCAATAGCGCATATCAGGTATGGTTACTGGAGAGGCTTGGGTATGTTGCACCGGTCTATTTTCACCATGGCCTGCTTTTGGGAGAGGATGGTGCCAAGCTCTCCAAACGGACAGGCAGCCATAGCGTAGAGGCGCTACGTGAGGAGGGTCTCTTCCCTGAGGCATTGCTGCAGGCCATGGCGAGATTGGGGCACCCGAACATTCCGGAAGATTGCCTCACCACCAGTGAACTAGCCGCATATTTTAGTGCTGAGTATATTTCCACTTCATCTGTCCGCTGGTCTGATGAGCAGATGTGGCGCTGGCATGCCCGGTTTCTGCACACACTCGACCCGACCCGTCTTGCACCACTTCTCAAACCCTTCTTCCCCGATCTTCCCGATGAGAGGCTGCTTGCCTTTGCAACCCTGGTTGAGGGGAACCTGAGCAGGGTCGAGGAGGTGAAAGGCTATGCCCGGATTGTTGATGATGGTGTGCCCATTGGTGATGAAGGTATGCAGGTTATCCGTGAGTCCGGAGCCGGTTTTCTCAGGAGTGCATTGAATATATGGAGAGCGTTGGAAGGTGATGACTGGAAGGCGTGGAGTGTAGCGCTGAAAGAGCAGAGTGGCCGAAAGGGCAGACAGCTGTTTTTGCCTCTGCGTGTAGCTTTGACAGGTATGCAGCATGGTCCGGAAATGAGCCATGTTGTCAGTTTTCTTGGTCGTGAAGGTGTGATTGTGCGTTTGGAAAATGTTTTGGAGCGAGCAGGCTCATGAGCCTGAAGGTTTATAATACGCTTAGTCGGAGCAAAGAGGTGTTTGCGCCTCTGGTTACGGGCAGGGTTGGTATGTATGTCTGCGGCGTAACGGTTTACGACCACTGCCATGTAGGCCATGCCCGGGTCATGATTGTTTTTGATCTGATCTACCGCTGGTTAAAACAGCTGGGTTATGATGTAAATTATGTGCGTAATTTCACCGATGTGGATGATAAGATCATTAAACGTGCTAATGAGGCGGGTGTTGACCCTAAGCAGTTGACCGATGAGATGATTGAGGCCTTTCACAGGGATGTGGATGCTCTGAATTGCCTGCCCCCGACGCATGAGCCCCGTGCGACCCTGCATATGAATGAGATGATCGACATGATTGGCCAGTTAGTTGAGAAGGGGTTTGCCTACGTTGCCGATAGTGGCGATGTGCTCTATTCAGTGCGCAAGTTTGATGGTTACGGACAACTCTCCGGTAAAAATATTGATGATCTGGAATCAGGTTCACGTGTTGAAGTCGATAGCAGCAAGCATGATCCACTTGATTTTGTACTCTGGAAGCAGGCCAAGCCCGGAGAGCCTGCATGGGACTCTCCCTGGGGCAGTGGACGCCCCGGCTGGCATATTGAGTGCTCGGCAATGAGCTGCGCTCACCTTGGCGAGACCTTCGACATCCATGGCGGCGGCATGGATCTGAAATTTCCACATCATGAAAATGAGATTGCCCAAGCGAGGGCTGCCAATGGTGGCGGCTTTGCCCGCTACTGGCTGCACAATGGTTTTGTAAATATTAATGAAGAGAAGATGTCCAAGTCACTGGGTAATTTTTTTACCATTTGTGAAGTGCTGAAGAAATACCATCCGGAAGTGCTCAGGATGTTTATGCTCGGCACCCATTATCGCTCACCGCTCGATTTTTCCGATCAGGCACTGGATGTGGCAAAGGCCAGCCTTGATCGCCTGTATGAGACGAAGCGAAGATGTGAGGAGTCAGGGGTCAGGAGTCAGGAGTCAGGAGTAAAGGGGCAGGGAGAAGACCATCCTCACGCCTCACGCCTCACGCCTCACTTCTCCCAAGCCATGAACGATGATTTTAACACACCGGAGGCATTGGCGGAGCTTTTTCATGTTTGCAAAGAGGTGAACCGCGGGCTGGATACAGGTGAAGATATATCGGAGTTGATTACCCAATTCATGGCCATGTTATCTCTGCTCGGAATTGTACAACAGGATGCTGCAGGGTGGTTCCACGGCGGTAATGTGGACGTTGAGTGGGTTGAGGCGTTAATTGCCGAACGTACAGAGGCCAAGAAGAGCCGTGATTTTGTACGCGCTGATACCATTCGTGATGAGCTTGCAGCTAGGGGGATTGTGCTGGAAGATGGGGCGCATGGAACAAGCTGGAAGCAGGCAGGATAGGTTTTATGTCGCAGGAAGTTAATAACACTGTTGCTGTAATCTTGGCGGGAGGTTCAGGCACCCGCCTATGGCCACTCTCCCGCCAGCAATTGCCAAAGCAGTTTCTGAACCTTAAAGGTGATGAGACCCTGCTGGGTGGAACGATCTCCCGATTGCACCCCTTGATCTCAGAAGAAGATGTCTGGGTGGTTACCAGCGAGGCGCTTGCAACCGGTGAGGCCTATGCGGCACTGAATGAGCTCAACACCATTCTGGAGCCTGTCGGGCGCAATACAGCACCTGCCATCGCAGTGGCTGCTGCCCTGCTGATGGACCGATCAGGCAGTGACCCGACCATGCTTGTCCTGCCTGCCGACCACCTTATTCAGGACGTGGAGGGTTTCCACGATTGTTTGAACAGGGCAATGGGTGCAGCTGAAAAAGGAGCCCTGGTTACCTTTGGAATTGAACCGACACGGCCGGATACGGGCTTTGGCTATATTCAGGTGGATCAGGAGCGTGAAACAGAAGCCTTCCCGGTGATCCGTTTTACCGAGAAGCCTGATCTGAAAACCGCTGAATCTTTTCTTGCAGAGGGTGGCTACTACTGGAATTCCGGTATGTTTGTCTGGAAGGCATCAACCATTCTTGACGAAATCAAACTGCATCTGCCTGATCTCTGGCCGGTTCTTGAGACGATGCGGGATAAGTGGCAGCAGGGTGAAGCCTGGCAGGAGGTGATTCGGCATGGTTTTGCCGATATGCCGTCTATTTCGATTGATTATGGCGTGATGGAGAAGTCTGACAGGGTTGTGCTTGTGCCGTGTGATATTGGCTGGTCTGATGTCGGTAGCTGGGATGCGGTTTATGATATTTCAGACCGTGATGAGAACGGCAATGCATTGGCCGGGGATGTGCTCAGTTTTGATTGCAAAAACTCACTGATCCGCAGTGAATCAAAACTTCTTGCGGCAGTGAACCTTGAAGATGTGATTGTTGTGGAGACGCCTGACGCGATTCTTCTAAGCAGGCGGGGGGAGAGCCAGCGGGTTCGTGAAATTGTTGATGTGATCAAGGCGCGTGGAAGCCGTGAACACATTGAACACAGGACGGTTCTGCGCCCATGGGGCAGCTATACTGTCCTGGAGGATCATCTGAGCGGCTATAAGCTGAAAAAGATTGAAGTTAATCCGGGGGCATCACTTAGTCTGCAGAGCCACCGGCAGCGTTCTGAGCACTGGGTGGTGGTTTCCGGAACGGCGACTGTGACACGGGGTGAAGAGGTGTTTACCGTCTCTGTGAATGAAAGTACGTTTATTCCTATCGGGGAGAAACATCGACTTGCAAATGATGGTGCAGAGCCTCTTCAGATCGTGGAAGTACAGGTTGGCGACTATCTTGGTGAGGATGATATAGAGAGATTCGATGATGATTATGGCCGGAGTGGCGAATGAGTGACCAAAGCGTGGCAGTTGTTGGCATGGGATATGTCGGACTACCACTGGCACTGGCATTTGGTCGGGTCATACCAACCACTGGCTTTGATGTTGATGAAGAGAAGATTGCTGCATACAAAGAGGGGTATGATCCAACCGGTGAGATGGAGAGTAATCTTTTTGTCAGGGCAGAAAAGTTAAACTGCTCAACAAACTCATCTGATATCAGCGATGCTGATTTTATCATTGTGGCGGTTCCTACACCAGTTGATAACGCACACACACCGGATCTTACACCGGTGATCAGGGCATCCGAGACTGTTGGAAGCCGTATGAAAAAGGGCTCCATCGTTATATTTGAATCAACAGTTTATCCGGGTGTTACAGAAGAGATCTGCGTTCCGATCCTTGAGAAAGAGTCAGGGTTGACGTGTGGGGAGGGTTTCAGAGTCGGCTATTCACCTGAGCGCGTGAATCCGGGTGACAAAGTTCATCGGCTTGAAACGATTGTGAAAGTAGTTTCCGGGCAGGATGAAGATACTCTGGACAGGGTAGCGTGGCTCTATGGGCAGATCATTGAAGCCGGAGTGTATCGAGCGCCGACCATTAAGGTGGCTGAAGCGGCCAAGGTGATCGAAAATACGCAGCGGGATGTCAATATTGCGCTGATTAATGAGCTGGCTCTGATTTTTCACAAGCTTGGTATTGATACTCAGGATGTGTTGGAGGCAGCCGGAAGTAAATGGAATTTTCTTCCATTCAGACCCGGCCTTGTTGGCGGGCACTGTATTGGCGTGGACCCCTATTACCTGACCCATCGAGCCGAAATCGAAGGTTTCAGGCCTGAAATTATTAAGGCAGCACGCCATATTAATGATGGGATGGGCCGCTGGCTTGCTGAGCAGACTGTCGTTGAGATGATTCGTGCGGGTGTTCAGGTGAAAGGAGCCTGTGTGTGTGTTCTTGGGCTGACGTTTAAAGAGAACTGTTCTGATCTTCGTAACACAAAGGTGGTTGACGCTATCCGTGAGCTTGAGTCGATGGGTGTTGAGGTGCTTGTACATGATCCACTGGCTGATCCCGTTGATGCTATGCAGGAGTATGGAATAAGTCTGGCTGCTTTTGATGATATGAAACCGGCTGATGCCATGGTTCTGGCAGTACCTCACAGTGAATATGTTAACATGGGGGCTGGCAGGCTCTGTTCCATGGTTAAGAAGGGAGGGGTTTTTATGGACCTGAAATCACTCTTTAAAAGAAGTGAAATCAGACAACTTGGCCTGATTGATTGGCGGCTGTGATTTTTTTGTAGCTGATGATCTCTGCTGGAAGCCTGTCAACATATTCAAATCCGGCATCCGAAGGGCTGTGGTCGGGTCTCTGGAGTGTATCGGCCATTGAGGAGTTCTGCTTGACACCATCCGGCTAGCGTTGTTGTATGTGCGTTCACATGATGAACACACCTAAGTTTAACGATACCACCAGCTACGGATTGCTGAAAATTCTGGAAAATAACCCCAGCCTGTCTCAACGTGATCTGGCCGGACATCTGGGTATCAGTCTTGGCAAAGTAAACTTCTGTCTGAAGGCCCTGATCGAGAAAGGCTGTCTGAAGGTCAATAATTTCCGCAACAGTGACAATAAACTCGCCTACGCCTACCTGCTAACCCCACATGGCGTGGAGGAGAGGGCACGCATGACGGCGATCTTTCTCCAGTACAAGATGCAGGAGTACGATAGGCTACGGAAAGAGATTGATGAGTTGAGGAGTGAGGCGGAACAGCAGGAGGGGCAGGCATGAAAAAGGCATTGATTACCGGAATTACGGGTCAGGATGGTTCATATCTGGCTGAGCTTCTTTTAGAGAAGGGTTACGAAGTGCATGGTATCAAGCGCCGTACCTCACTGTTTAACACAGATCGTATTGATCACCTCTATCAGGATCCCCATGAGTCCGGCCAGAAATTTATTCTGCACCATGGTGACATGACGGACTCCACAAGTTTGATTCGAATTATTCAGCAGATTCAGCCTGATGAGATTTATAATCTCGCGGCCCAGAGCCATGTCGCAGTTTCATTTGAGGAGCCGGAATATACGGCGGACTCTGATGGCATTGGCACACTGAGAGTGCTGGAAGCGATCCGCATTCTGGGGTTGGAGAAGAAGACGAAATTTTACCAGGCCTCCACCTCGGAACTGTATGGCAAGGTTCAGGAGACTCCCCAGACAGAAACAACACCATTCTATCCGCGCTCTCCCTATGCAGCGGCTAAGATTTATGCCTACTGGATCACCGTGAACTACCGGGAGTCCTATGGCATCTACGCCTGCAATGGCATTCTGTTTAATCATGAGTCACCAAGGCGTGGTGAAACCTTTGTGACACGCAAAATCACCCGTGCACTGGCCCGTATCAAGCTGGGCCTTCAGGATTGTCTCTATCTGGGAAATATGGATGCACTGCGTGACTGGGGTCATGCCAAAGATTACGTACGCATGCAGTGGATGATGTTGCAGCAGGATGAGCCGGAAGACTTTGTCATTGCAACAGGTGTTCAGTATTCGGTTCGGGACTTTGTTAATGCGGCAGCCAGAGAGATTGGTATTGATGTACACTGGGAAGGCAGCGGTGTTGATGAGAAGGGGTATGATCAGCATGGCCATTGTATTGTTGCCGTAGACCCCCGTTATTTCCGTCCCGCTGAAGTGGAAGCGTTGTTGGGAGACCCTGCCAAGGCAAAGGAGAAACTTGGCTGGGTGCCCGAGATCAGCTTTGATGAACTTGTTGCAGAGATGATGCGTGAGGATCTGAAAGAGGCGGAGAAGAATGCTTTGATTAAGGAGCATGGTTTCAAGACTCTGGATTACAATGAATAAGAGAGTATTGATATGTGGTGTATCTGGCCAGGATGGAGCGCTGCTGGCCAAGCTTCTGCTTGAAAAAAGCTATGACGTGATAGGAACATCACGTGATGCAGAGGCCTCTTCATTCGGGAATTTGACAAGATTGGGCATCCGTAAGGATGTCGCTGTTACCTCCATGTCTCTCAGTGATTTCCGTAGTGTACTTCAGGTTGTTGATCGGGTTAAACCTGATGAGATTTATAATTTCGCTGGCCAGAGTTCTGTGGGTTTGTCGTTTGAACAGCCTGTTGAAACACTAGAGAGCCATGCAACTGGAACACTGAATCTGCTTGAAGTTATTCGCTTTCTTGGTGGTGAGACACGCATTTATAATGCGAGTTCTGGTGAATGTTTTGGTGATACTGGATCAATCGTGGCAGATGAAAACACACCCTTCCATCCCCGAAGCCCGTATGCAGTAGCAAAAGCTGCAGCCTTCTGGGAGGCAGTGAATTACCGTGAAGCGTATGGACTTTATGTCTGCTCAGGTATTTTGTTTAACCATGAGTCACCACTTCGTCCAGCTCGGTTTGTGACTCAAAAAGTTATCGGAGCAGCTTGTCGCATTGCCAATGGTTCAAAAGAGCAATTAAAGCTGGGAGACCTTTCGATCCGCAGAGATTGGGGGTGGGCAGCTGAATATGTTGATGCAATGTGGAGAATGTTACAGCAGGAAAAGGCAGAGGACTACGTTATTGCAACAGGGGTTAGTGCAAGTCTGGAAGAGTTTGTTGCTACGGCATTTGAACATGTTGGGTTGGAGTGGCGAGAGCACGTTGTTTCTGATCCAGGGTTGTTGAGGCCTTCAGAAATTCTTGAGAACAGGGGAAATGCCAGTAAAGCCAGAGCACTGCTTGGATGGGAGGCATCCTTTCATATGAAAGAAGTGGTGCAGAAAATGATCAGCGCTGAATTGAAAAAAGAGAAAATGTAATCATGGAAAAATTCGCAAAGATTTACGTGGCTGGTCATCGCGGGTTGGTTGGTTCCGCCATTGTTCGCAAACTTCAGGCTAACGGTTACGATAACCTTATCCTGCGCACTTCAAGTGAGCTTGATCTCAGAAATCAGGCTGCAGTGGGTGCATTCTTTGCCGAAGAGAAGCCAGATTACGTGTTTCTTGCAGCGGCAAAGGTGGGTGGCATCTATGCCAATGACGCCTATCCTGCTGATTTTATTCGAGATAATCTGCAGATTCAGACAAACACGATTGATGCAGCATACCGGAACAATGTGACCAAGCTTCTGCTTCTCGGCTCATCCTGTATCTATCCAAAAGAAGCTCCCCAGCCGATGCGTGAGTCGTGTTTGCTGACAGGGCCATTGGAGCCGACCAATGAATGGTATGCCATTGCCAAGATTGCCGGTATCAAAATGTGCCAGGCTTACCGGAAACAGTACGGATTCAACGCTATTTCGATCATGCCAACCAATCTCTATGGCCCGAATGATAATTTTGACCTGAACAACTCCCATGTCTTGCCTGCTCTGATACGCAAATTTCACGAGGCCAGGGTGAATGGTGATGCTAAAGTAGTTGTATGGGGTACGGGAACGCCGAAGAGGGAGTTCCTGCATGCCGACGACCTGGCCGATGCCGCACTCTTTCTGATGAACAATTACAATGAAGGCGAGATTGTTAATGTCGGTACAGGCAGGGATATCCCGATTTCAGAGTTGGCGGAGATGATACGGGAAATAGTCGGATTTACGGGTGAACTCCTGTTCGACAACTCCAGGCCGGATGGTACACCGAGGAAGCTGATGGATGTTTCAAAATTGACCGGGCTGGGGTGGCAGTCTGGCATTGAGCTTGAGCAGGGTATCCGTTCGGTTTATCAGGAATATTGCAAATCCGGGCAGGAGAAGGGATTTGAGTGAAAGCAGTTTGTTTTGCCACATATACCATAAATTCCTGATGCCATTACCTGTTAAACTTTGTCTAACACAAGGAGTGCGATTCCCCATGCAGATATCCCCGATCTTTGGCCCTACAACCTGATATGACGACAGCCCGGAAACTCTGGTATCTGCTCACTCGAGATCAACGCAGAGCCGCTATCGTGCTACTGGGGTTGATGTTGGTTGGCATGGTGCTGGAAACCCTGGGCATTGGCCTGGTCATCCCTGCACTGTCTATAATGACCCAGGAGAATCTGGTTACCAGTTATCCTTCATTGGGGCCATGGCTGCATCGCTTTGGCAACCCTAGTCATGAGCAGTTGGTTATTGTGGGTATGCTGGTACTGGTTGGTGTATATGCAGTTAAAGCGCTGTTCCTTTCTTTTCTAGCCTGGAAACAGATGCAATTTGTCTATGGGGTTCAAGCTGAGTTGTCACAGCGATTTTTTGTTGGTTACCTGAGCCAGCCATATACATTTCACCTGCAGCGTAACTCGGCTCAACTGATTCGAAATATTCTGACAGAAACCTATCAGTTTACTCATACTGCTCTCATGGCAGGGGTGATCCTCCTTGCTGAACTAATGGTGTTGATCGGTATTCTGGCCCTGCTTCTTGCCGTGGAACCGATCGGTGCGTTGCTTGTTATAAGCACGCTTGGTCTGGCCGGTTGGTGCTTTCATCGCCTGACCCGGCATTATATTTCGCGCTGGGGTGAGGCGCGACAGGTGCATGAAGGGTTGCGTATACAGCACTTGCAAGAGGGGCTGGGTGGAGCCAAGGACGTGAAGCTTCTTGGGCGCGAGGGTGACTTTTTCTCCCAGTATCAGCTGCATAACACCGGCAGTGCCAGAGTTGGTCAACGTCAGTCAACGCTTCAGCAGTTGCCTAGGCTATTGCTTGAGTTTCTTGCCGTCTCCGGACTGGCGATTCTGGTGCTGGTCATGATCGAACAGGGCAAACCTCTGTCGTCGTTGCTGCCAACACTGGGGCTGTTTGCCGCCGCCGCTTTCCGTCTTATGCCTTCAGCCGTTCGAGTGCTTGGTATGGTACAAAATGTACGATTTGCTTTGCCTGTCATTGATACCCTGCGTGATGAAATGTTGCAGCTTGACGCGACCGCGCCAATTTCACAGCAAGAGCAGCCTCTGTTACTTGATAAGGCGTTGGTCCTTGAGCACATATCTTTTTCCTATCCGTCTACCGAGGCCCAGGCTCTGAATGATGTCAGCCTGTCTATTTCCAAGGGTGCCTCAGTCGGTTTTATCGGTGGCAGCGGGGCAGGCAAGAGTACGCTTGTTGATGTCATTCTTGGCCTGCTCACTCCAAGCAGCGGTCGTATCAGTATTGATGGCATCGATATTCAGACAAACCTGCGTGGCTGGCAGGATCAGATCGGCTATGTGCCACAGGTTATTTTCCTCACGGATGACACGCTCCGCCGCAATGTAGCTTTTGGTCTGTCCCATGATCAGATTGATGAAGTAGCCGTTATGCGTGCTATTAGGGCCGCTCAACTGGAACAATTTGTCAACGATCTGCCGCAGGGGCTGAACACCAATGTCGGCGAGCGTGGTGTTCGTCTATCCGGCGGGCAACGCCAGCGTATCGGCATCGCCAGAGCGCTCTACCACGACCCTCAGGTGCTGGTTCTGGACGAAGCGACCAGTGCACTTGATACAGCTACCGAACGTAGCGTCATGGAGGCTGTGCGTGCCCTGAAAGGTGACAAGACGATCCTTATTGTTGCCCACCGCCTGTCCACAGTTAAACACTGTGATCACCTGTTCCGCCTTGACCACGGCTGTTTGGTGGATGAGGGTAAATATGAAATGGTATTGGGAAAGTGGGGCGGCCCAGATGGAGTGCCCGATAATATTACAAGCACCAGATCCATTAAAACAGAATCCGCATGAAAGCAGGAAGAGAAACTATGTTCAATGATAAATCCATATTAATTACCGGTGGCACTGGCTCTTTCGGCAGACAGTATGTAAAGACGCTGCTTCGGCATTACAAGCCCA
>JAJRVG010000168.1 GCA_021545595.1 Zetaproteobacteria bacterium
CATGCCGTTTCACCGCCAATGCCGACATCCACTTCATCAAATACGGCAATTTGAGGTGCATTGACCAGAGCACCACATCCTTTAAGGGCCAGAACAAAGCGAGAGAGCTCACCACCGGATGCAATCGATGCCAGTGGCCTGAACGGTTCGCCCGGATTACTCGATGCCACAAACTGTAGCCTGTCCCATCCGGAAGCGCTCCAGCCACCACTGCTTGAATCCTTCTGCTGAGTGACCTCGACCTGAATCTTCATGCCCGCAAGGCCGAGACGGTCCAGAAATGGCCTGAGTTCCTTCGCCAGTTTCCTGCCCTCACGGCTTCGCTCAGAACTGATCTCTTCTGCACACTTCCGAAATGCCGCTTCCGCCACATCCCGGTCTGCACGCAGTTTCTCTTCATCCCAACCCGCCGTATCCAGATGAGACAGCTTCTCTTCCCACGAGCCCATCAGTTCTACCAATCCGGCTTCATCGGCCCCATGCCGCCGCATCACTTCATGCAGGCTCATTAGTCTCTCTTCTACCGCCTGCAATTCTACCTGATCAAAAGAGCTGTCCAGCGCATCACGCAACAGCGGTTCAACCTCGCTCATCAGCGCATCCATCTGCGACAGTAACGATGCAGCCTCACGCAGAGAGTCATGATATTCAGCAACCGGTTCCACAGCATGGCTTGCCTTCGCCATCAGGTTTCGGGCGCTGGCATCACCCTCATCAAGCAGGGCAAGCGAGTCTGCTGCTGCCTGCTGAATCTGTGAAGCGTGCCGCCCTGCCTCCACCTGCTCTGTAAGCTGATCAACGATTCCCTCTTCGATGTCAAGCCCCTGCAGACGCTGCAACTCACTGCGCATCCATGCTTCCTGCTGCTCGGTATCATTCCGATCATGATTTAGAGAACTTAGTGCATGTTCCGCATGTCTGAGCGCTTCATAAGCCCCGGCCATTTTCTCCGGCACCCCTTTTGAAAGCCGGGCATCAATAATCTGACGTTGGAAGTCCGGGTGAAGCAGTGCCTGATGTTCATGTTGACCATGCAGATCCAGACAAATTTCCCCTATCTGCTGCAAGATCCTGGCAGGTGTTGGCGTGCCATTTACATAGGCTCTGGAGCGGCCATCAGCAGTAATAGTTCGTTTGAGGAAAAGCTGCTCCTCAATATCAATATCCTGCTCGGCAAGCAGGGCCATGAGCCGCGTATCATCTGACTCAACCACAGCTGAAATCTCAGCCTTTTCAGCACCATGGCGTACCCAGTCACTACTGGCCCGGGCACCGAAAACAGCACCCAGCGCATCGACCAGAATAGATTTCCCCGCACCTGTTTCACCGCTGAATACCGTCATCCCGGCAGAGAGCTGAAGTGAAACCTCATCAATCAGTGCAAATTGCCGAACCCTGAATTCTGTAAGCATTAGAAGCTATTTAAGTTGCATTTGACTTGTCTGAGAACAAGGAAAATACGCACAATGTGCTCCTCGGCTTTGGCATCCTGCGGCGCTCTACCTCTCCCGTCCATGGGATCGTGCACATGAGCACGTTTGACGCAGTTATCGGACAAATCAGCCTGCATCGTGTCCGGCCCAGTGGAGTTTACTGCGCAGTGTTTCATAATAGTGGCGGTCAGGAAGGTAGAGCAGTGTAATTTCGCCGCCCTTGGATATTGTGACCCGGTCCCCGGCCTGAAGCTCCATATGCTCCTGGCCATCAAGGTTCAAGGCGGCCATTTTCGGACTCTCAACCAGGGTCAGCTCAATGGCATCATCTGCAGGCACCACAATTGGCCTGTTGGAGAGTATATGGGGGCAAATTGGTGCCACACAGATGGCATTCACGTCCGGATGCACAATCGGGCCTCCGGCAGAGAGAGCATAGGCTGTTGATCCGGCAGGCGTTGCCAGCACCAGGCCGTCACCCCTCAGGCGGAAAACAAACTGACCCCGCACACTCATCTCAAATTCGATCATTCTCGGATGTTCATTTCGCTGCAATACCACATCATTCATGGCAAGCCCGGAGTTGAGCTTCTCATCACCACGCCAGCTCTCTGCTTTAAGGCCAAAGTGGCGTCTGGTCTTGATGTTGCCGGCAAACACCTCTTCAACAACGTCAAACATGCTTCCCACCGGTGTATCTGTGAGAAAGCCAAGCCGCCCCAGGTTAATACCAAGGATCGGTGTATCGTGCCCGATAAATCTGCGACCAACAGTCAATAGCGTGCCGTCACCACCGAGCACAATCATCAGATCCACTTCTGTAGGCATTTTCTCAAGCGTCAGCGACCGCTCGGTACAGCAATCGAGGCTCTGCTCATCGGTGAAGACGGAGCAGCCCCGCTGCTTCAGCCAGTCACACAGCTCTGCCGCCAGTGCCAGAGCCCGATCATCGTCGGGTTTGACAGTAATACCGATTCGTTTCACTTATTTCGCTCCTATCCAGCCCTCAGGCTGTACATGACACTGAAAACACTGATCTTCCCTGGTATGCCGTTTCGGTTGCGGGCGAGTTCCATCTGCACTGCGGCACTCCATGCATGCTGCCCGCGATGCAGCCTGCTGATGGGTTGCATCATTCGGTGTTGGCTTGGTCGTTCTCTCCCCGGTTCCCAGCACCAGCAAAATCACCACCGCCGTCACAAATGTGAGAAAGAAA
>JAJRVG010000169.1 GCA_021545595.1 Zetaproteobacteria bacterium
ATGCAGTGATGCCTCGGCTTTGCTCCACTGCTCATCGGTTCCAACCCGCTTCTCAGGACGATCAGAGAGGAAGACAATAATGTCATCAAAACCGAAAGATTTGTACACCTTGAAGACAAGATCGATAAAATCACCAACTTCACTGTTAATCTGCTCAGGTGTGCAGAAAATATGGGCATCATCCTGAACAAAATGACGCAGCCGCATCAAACCATGCAGTGTGCCTGAAGGTTCGTTACGATGGCATGAGCCGAACTCAGCCAGACGCAGCGGAAGGTCACGGTAGGAGTGCAGTGCCTGATTGTAGACCTGGACATGGCAGGGGCAGTTCATCGGCTTGATGGCGTATTCTCTGTTGTCGGTACTGGTGGTAAACATGTCATCACGGAACTTCTCCCAGTGACCGGATTTCTCCCAGAGCTTACGATCAACCACCTGTGGAGTTTTGATCTCCTGATAGCCGTTGTTCTGCATGACCCTGCGAATCTCACTCTCAACCACCTGCCAGATGCTCCACCCTTTCGGATGCCAGAAAACCATGCCGGGTGCCTCCTCCTGTAGGTGAAACAACTCCAGTGCCTTGCCAATCTTACGGTGATCGCGCTTCTCAGCCTCTTCAAGCCTGTGCAGATAGGCCTTCAGCTCCTTCTTTGATGCCCACGCTGTACCATAAATACGCTGCAACTGTTCATTGTCCGAGTTGCCTTCCCAGTAGGCACCCGAGACACGCATCAATTTGAAATACTTCAGAGCTGAGGTGTTGGGTACATGCGGGCCACGGCAAAGGTCTTTCCACTCACCCTGCTGATAGAGGCTGACAGTCTCACCTTCGGGAATACGACCGATCAGCAGTGCCTTGTATTTTTCACCGATTCCTTCGAAATGGGCAATTGCATCATTGCGATCCCACTCCTGACGCTCAACATCAAGGCCACGCTTGGCAATTTCTTTCATTTTGCCTTCAATTTTCTGCAGATCTTCCGGTGTGAACGGCCGCTCAAAGGCAAAATCATAGTAGAAACCATCTTCAATGACCGGGCCGATGGTGACCTGCGCTTCAGGGAACAGCTCCTGTACAGCCATGGCCATCAGATGTGCTGTGGAGTGGCGAATCACTTCCAGCCCCTGTTCGGACTTCTCCGTAATCAGTGAAACATTGTCATTGTCGGAGAGTTTATGTGATATATCACGGAGTTCGCCGTTGACATCTGCGGCAAGAACAGCGCGTGCCAGACCGGGGCCGATATCGGCGGCGAGATCAAAAGCTGTTGAACCTTCAGGGAGGGTTCGGGAAGAACCGTCGGGCAGTTGAATATTCATGTACACTCCCTTTTTCCCATCGCCACAGTCCATCCTGAGGTTTTTCTCCCGCACAGGATGTGCGGCTTTAGTGAGCAAAGCAAAGTTCGCGCACTTTGCTTTGCGTCAAAGGCGAAGGATATGGATGTCCGAAGCCGTATCTAAAAATGGTAGGCTCGGGCGGTTTCGAACCGCCGACCCCCACCATGTCAAGGTGGTGCTCTACCCCTGAGCTACGAGCCTGCATATGGGTATCCCTCTTGCGAGGGCTGCGAAGAGTATTGATGCCCCTCTAAGCGGTCAAGGATGACCATTCACTTCCAGACCGTTGGTTTTTCATCAAGTTTTTTATACCTGACAATTTCCGCCTTCGAATAACCACCAAACAGCAGTTTTTTTGCCTTTAGTCTGACCTGCATTGTATAACCTTTTTTATACATTGTAATAGGATCCTCAGGCCACAATTTTGCATGATCGGACTTTGATATATACCACACTCTGCTGGCTTTCATCCGCAGGATTCTGTTTTGCAGCAGACTCTCTTCAAAAAACCGGCGGTTGGTCGCTATGGTTTCGGTGAGTTGATAAAGTACTTTCCCTTCAAAAAACTCGGTTTCACTGGACGCAGGTAGACGATAAAGCACAAAACAGGCAATAAGATATATCCCAATGACGATCATGGCTCTGAGCCCAACCCACCTGGAAACTTTCACCGCCAGTTTCATCTGTTTGATTTCAGCCTGAACCACCAGTCAAATTCCGAAGTTGCAACAACCTTATCTCCACAAAACACCCGAACAGGCACCGTTAATACTGCGGTTTTATCCCTGTTAAGCTTGTCGATACACGCCTGCAGCGACTCATCACTGACATCGGCTTTGGCTTTGCAATCAGCTGTAGCAGGGCGTTTGTATACCATTTCTGCCCTTTTGAGAAGAACCAGCCAGTCAGGGAAAAGAGGCATAAGGTTCAAAATAAGATAGTGGCCACTGGCGGCCTCCGCCAAACCATGAAGAACCGAGGCATGCAGAGTGTCTACATGATTAAGAAGGCACTCCTGCTGCTTGAGGCAAACAGTCTCTCCGTCAGATTCGAGACCGATATGCTTATTAAATGGTAGATCATCAATTTTTATAGAACCCCTCCTATGACAAAACCTGCTGTTCTACAGGTCAGGCTCCAAATTTCTCCTGAATCAAGTCAGCGACCGCCTGACCGACATCCAGCATTAACACCTCATCCTCAGCTTCCACCATCACACGCGCCTTTGGTTCTGTGCCTGAAAGCCGAACATTGATTCGTCCGCCATCACCCAGCCTTGTTTCTGCATCCCTGATTGCAGCCGTCACAGCTACATCGGCCAGAATATCTTTCATCTCCGGCATCACGATATTCCACAGCTTCTGAGGAAAAAGTTCCATATCAGCCGCAAGGGCATCCAGCGCTTTGCCCTGATCAAACATGGCGCAGAGAAGCTGCAGTGCGCTCATCAGACCATCACCTGTGGTATTGTGATCCAGCATGATCAGGTGGCCCGACTGTTCACCGCCCAGATTGCACGCCTTCTCACGCATCATCTCGAGCACGTAGCGATCACCCACGGCAGCGCGGTACATTTTAAGCCCCATCCCGGCCAGATAACGCTCCAGACCCATGTTGCTCATCAGAGTGGTAACAACGCCATCACCTTTAAGAGAGCCGTTTCTCAACTTGTGGGCTGCCAGAATAGCAATCACACGATCTCCATCAACGATTTGTCCCTTTGAATCACAGGCAATAAGACGATCGGCATCACCATCGAGTGCAATACCAATATCTGCATCCGTTGAGGCAACCAGGGCGCACATTGATTCAGGGAATGTGGAACCACATTCAAGGTTAATATTATAACCATCGGGATCATCGTGGATGGCAGTCACATCACAACCCAGCTCTGAAAGAATACGGGGAGCCACATCATAGGCCGCTCCATTGGCGCAATCGACAACCACCTTCAATCCATCCAGACGCAACCCGCGCGGCAGCGATGCTTTCAGAAACTCAATATAACGCCCCCTTGCATCATCAACACGCACAGCCTTGCCAATATCCAGCGCATCAGGAAGTGGTGGCAGTGAACCGAGGCATCTCTCTATCTCCAGTTCCAGCTCATCCGGCAACTTGAAGCCATCGGCACCAAAGAATTTTATACCATTATCCCCTGCCGGGTTATGAGAAGCAGAGAGCATCACACCTGCATCTGCACGCAGG
>JAJRVG010000170.1 GCA_021545595.1 Zetaproteobacteria bacterium
CACCTCCCGACCGGGTCATCTCCGGATGCATCCTGCTACTGTTAACACTCAGTATCGTCATGATTGGAAGTGCCAGCCTCAGCGTGGCTGAAGCACGTTTTGGTGATCCGTTGAGAATCATCTCCCACTGGATTGTCTACATCCCTATCGGGCTTCTTCTGGCCTGGGGCGTTTCACGGGTGCATCCGAGCTGGTGGAAAGCAGCAAGCCTCTCTCTGCTTGGTCTGATGTTGCTGGTGATGCTCTCTATCCTTATTTTCGGCATCAAGATTAACGGTGCAACCCGCTGGTTCTCGCTGGCTGGCATTACCCTGCAGCCGGTCGAACTGCTTAAGCCTGTCGTGATTCTCTATCTGGCATACTATATGGCAGCCTTTCCGGATCGCCTTAAAAGCTTTGCCAGCGGTCTGGCTCCCATGCTGGTAGTGATAAGCACTGCTGCCCTTCTACTGCTATTGCAGCCCGACTTTGGTAATGCCGCACTGCTTATCATGGTCGCTTTCTGTATGTGGTTTGTCGGTGGCGTTCCACTTCGTCATCTGTTGGCACTGATCTCTGTGGCCATTCCAATTGGAGTGATCGCTATCCTTGCCGAACCTTACCGGATCAAACGTATTCTCAGTTTTACCGATCCATGGGCTGATCCGTTTGGCAGTGGCTATCAGCTGATTCAATCGATGATTGCCTTCGGCTCAGGCGGTATCTCTGGAAGCGGCCTTGGACAGAGTGTACAGAAGCTCTTCTACCTGCCGGAAGCATTCACCGACTTTATTGCGGCCGTATTGGCCGAAGAGCTCGGTCTGGCAGGCACACTGGTATTGATTACCATCTTCATGGTACTCATCTGGCGCGGCCTGAAGCTTGCCATGCAGACCAAAGAACCCTTTGAACGCCTTCTGACCCTGGGCTGCACCCTGCTGATTGCCATATCATGCATGATCAATCTCGGAGCGGTGATGGGAATCCTGCCAACCAAGGGGATGCCAATTCCATTCTTCTCATATGGTGGAAGCGCACTATTCGGCAACTCGGTTTTGATCGGACTGATTCTCTCGGTTCAGCGTCACCAACTGGAAAACCGCCCTCTCTATAACAGACACACCACCGAGGCGGCGGCATGACAATCAGGCCGATTCTCTCCATTGCCGGTGGCGGTACCGGTGGGCACGTGATGCCTGCTCTGGCACTTGCCGATGCGGCACGGAAAGCGTGGCCTGAACTGAAGGTTCAATTCATCGGTGCAGAACGTGGGCTGGAGGCGACACTGCTGCCTGAAAAAGGTGAAGAGGTCCTGCTACTGTCGATGCACTCCGTTCAGGGTGCAGGTCTGATTCAGAAGCTGCGTGTACTATTATGGGAACTGCCAAGAGCGGTCTGGCAAGTTCGCTCGCACTGGAAAAGCGAACCCCCGCATCTGGTTGTGGGGGTTGGTGGTTATGCCAGTATCACTGGCATTCTTGCAGCGCTGGCCAGCCGCATTCCGGTAGTTCTCTATGAACAGAATGCTGTGCCGGGCATGGTGAATCGGAAACTGGCCCGCTTCTGCAAAAAGATCATGCTTGGCTTTGCCGAAGCCGCCCGTCTGCTACCTGCCGAAAAGAGTATCATGACAGGTAACGTGGTCAGAGAGGATATTGCCTCGATCAACTGGCAGCCTCATCTACCACCACGGCTGCTGATCCTTGGTGGTTCACAGGGTGCTGCATTCCTTAACAACAACCTTCCTGCTGCATGCCGGCTATTGAAGGTGAAAGGGCTCGAATTTGAAGTGACTCATATCGCCGGGAAGGATGGTGTCGAGCCTGTTACTGCTGCTTACCATGAGGCCTCGGTTCATGCCAACGTGCTTGGCTTCTGCAATGAAATGCCGGAGTTCTATGCCAGCGGCGACATGATGGTTGCCCGAAGCGGCGCCATGACCGTGGGAGAGGCTGCGATCTGCGGTATACCAACCATCTTTGTTCCCCTGCCGCATGCCGCTGACAATCACCAGTATTATAACGCCAAAGCAATGGCTGAGCACAATGCTGCCATTATTGTCGAGCAGAAGACGGGCTCTGTTACCAGGCTGGCTGATGAGATTGAGAAGATGCTGTTTAATTCACATCGCCTTGCAGAGATGAGCAGATCTGCCAGAGCGTGGGCAACGGTAGATGCCAGGGCACACCAGCTTGAAGTGATCAGTGCCTACCTGCCGCTATCGGAGGCCTCCGCATGAAAGGCCGTATTCAGTGCATTCACCTGACGGGCATCGGTGGCATCGGTATGAGTGGTATTGCTGAACTACTGCATAACCAGGGATTTTCCATTCAGGGCAGTGATGCCGCTGAGGGGCCCAACGTGCTCAAACTGCGGGCGCTCGGCATCACCGTGCATATTGGGCACACTGCTGAAAACATTGGTAATGCACAGGTTGTAGTGACCTCCTCTGCCATTGCAAAAGATAACCCTGAAGTGGCATTCGCCATGGAACAGGGTATTCCAATTATTCCGAGGGCTGAAATGCTGGCTGAGCTGATGCGCATGAAGCAGGGCGTTGCCGTCGCAGGAAGCCATGGAAAGACAACGATCACTTCAATGATTGCCCATGCCATGGAGACCGCCGGACTTGACCCGACCTATGTGATTGGTGGCCGACTGATGGCAACCGGTAATAATGCAAAACTGGGTGAAAGCCCCTGGCTGATTGCTGAGGCGGATGAGAGTGACGGCTCGTTCCTGCGGCTCTCCCCTACCATTGCGGTGGTCAGCAATATCGACCCGGAACACCTCGATCACTACGGCGACTTTGACCACCTGATGGAGGCGTTCCGCCAGTTTGTAAATCTGACCCCATTCTACGGACGTGTGGTTCTGCACCATGAACACCCCAATGTGGCATCGCTTCGTGAAGGTCTGCACAAGCCGGTCACCACCTATGGAAGCAGCCCACAGGCTGATCTTCATCTGATTGATCTAAAGCCAGACGGTAGTGGACAGCTGCTCACTGTCGGCATGAATGAAGGAGCAAAAAGATGCAGCTTCAAGCTGGCGATGCCCGGCAGACACAACGCCGAAAATGCGCTGGCAGCCATGGCTGTGCTGATGGATATGGGTGTTGATATCAAAACCATTAAAAAGGGTATGGAGAGTTTCACTGGCATTCAGCGCAGGTTCCAGGCTGTCTTGTTCGGTGAGGGTATTCTTGTTGATGATTATGCACACCACCCGAAAGAGATCATTGCAACCCTTGAGGCAGCCGCATCATGCTGGCCGGAGAAAGAGCTCTCTATCATCTTCCAGCCGCACCGCTACAGCCGTACCCAGTATCTGATGGATGAGTTTTTTGGTGCCTTTGATGCAGCCCATGAAGTGATGCTGCTTCCGATCTATGCTGCAAGCGAATCACCTATCGAAGGCATCACCACTGAAACTATCATTGAAGGGATGCGTGTACGTGGATACAAACATGTCTCCCTCTGCCCGGACCTTGAAAGTGCAGAGCGGGATGCTTTGCAGAAGATTGAAGATGGCAAGGTGGTGATTCTGATGGGAGCCGGCTCCATCGGAGGTCTGGCACAGCAGCTGCGCAACCACATCTCAGGGGTCAGCTCATGAGCTGGCAGAAGGGTATATCCCATCTGGGGCGTTTTGATGAGCAGATTCCGCTCGCGACCCACACTACACTGTCAATCGGCGGCCCGGCACGCTGGTTCTTCCGTCCCGCAGGTGAAACAGAGCTGGCCGAGGCATTAAAACTCATACCCGTTGAGACAGCTATTTTGCCACTGGGACGTGGCAGCAACCTGCTGGTACCTGATCAGGGCTTTAATGGTATTGTCATTGATTTCGGTGAGATGAACAGTATCTCAACAAATGACACCGAACTCAGAGCCGATGTCGGGGCCCGTATGGGCAAAATCGCCCAACACTGTGCCACCCAAGGGCTTTCAGGCCTTGAGTTCATGGCAACTGTCCCGGGAGACCTGGGCGGTGGCATTGCCATGAATGCAGGGGCATTCGGCCAACAGGTCTCCGACACCCTGCTCTCGATTCGCCTGCTGCATCGAAACAGTAAAGTCGAGACCCTGTTAAGAGAACAACTGCAGATGGAGTACCGCCACACAACACTTCCTGCAGGGGCACTGGTAGTCTCCGCCCGTTTTGAACTTCAACATGATGACGTTGAAGATATCCGGACTCGGATGCGTGAGATGCGCAGGCAGCGCGGCAGTACCCAGCCATTGTCGCTACCCAACTGTGGATCTGTCTTCAAGAATCCGCCAGGGGACCACGCCGCACGCCTCATTGAGGCTGCGGGACTTAAGGGCCTGAAGATCGGCAATGCCCGTATCTCTTCCACGCACGCCAACTTTATTGTTAATGAAGGCAAGGCTTCCAGCCGTGATGTGCTGGCACTGATCACCACTGCCCGGGAAGCAGTCGAGAAGCAGTTTGGTATCCGGCTTGAGCCGGAAGTACGGATTCTGGGAGGTGAAGCATGAGCAGTGCAACCACTTTCCAGAACGTCGGTGTGCTGATGGGCGGCAGCTCCAGTGAACGTGAGATTTCACTTCGCTCAGGCAACGCTGTATCCGCAGCCCTCAAGCGTTCGGGAGTCCATGTGACAGAAATTGACCTGAACTACCGTTGGCCGGAACAGATCAACGGCTCCGGTATTGATGCGGCATTCATTACCCTGCATGGGACACTAGGTGAGGACGGTGCCATTCAGGGGCTGCTGGAGATCATGGGTATCCCCTACACCGGCTCCGGTATTACCGCCTCAGCACTCTGCATGCACAAGCAGTTGAGCAAAAGTGTGCTTGAGAAGGCTGGCATCAAGACACCTGTTGATATCCCCCTGAACAGTGATGGCCCGCTACGCTACCCGGCGATCGTGAAACCGGTGTCTGAAGGCTCCAGTGTCGGGCTTCACTTCATTAACAATCAGAAAGAGTGGGATGCGCTTGATATCGGCAATCCTGCAGGCTGGATGGCAGAGATACCGGTAAAGGGGCCGGAGATTCATACCTCCACCCTGAATGGCAAGGCCCTACCTCCTGTTGAGGTTGTTCCAAAATCCGGCATCTATGACTTTGAATCCAAATACAGGCTCGGTGCAACCGAATATTTCTGCCCTGCACGCATTCCTGCCGAAACGCTGCGTCTCTGTATGCAGCGTGCGGAAGAGGCAGTGGAGGCTACCGGCTGCGATGGCGCCCCACGTATCGACATGATTGTTGCCGATGGCGGTGAACCTGTGATTCTTGAGATCAACACCATTCCAGGCATGACAGAGACAAGCCTCCTGCCAAAGGCAGCCGCACAGGCTGGCATCAGCTTTGATGAGCTCTGCTGTCGCATTCTGGCTGCCGCAACGCTTGATTCAAACAGAGGATTATCATTATGAGCCGCCCCAACCAGCGTCGAATCGCAAAGTCTGAAATCGTGCGACGCCGCAGAGCAACAATGGGGCGTCTTATTTGGATCACCGGCTCTGCTATTGCCGTGCTCATATCGGCCTCAGCACTGCTTCTACTTAACCGTACATTCAGCATCAGTGAGTGGAAAATCGAAGTGGCTGAGTCTTCGCCATCATCACTACGTGGAGAGATCGACCGCTCTCTTGCATCGATTCAAGCGTATGATTTCTGGTCAACCCGACCTGCCGTTATTCGAAGTCAATTGCTTCAGGAACTTCCGGATCTGAAAGATGTCTACATCCAGAGAAAGTTGACCGGCTCGCTTCATCTGCATGCTATTGCCCGTACCCCTGTCGCCCTGTGGAAGAAGCAGGAGGGAAATATCTTTCTGGTGGACAAATATGGCCTCCCCTACAGGCAGCTTTCTGCCAATGAACCGGCTGATTTTCCAATCCTGCGTATGGGTGAATCAGATATCGCTGAAGTGGCCGCACTTTTGCAACGACTTCAAGTGATAGCTCCGAACCGTTTTTCACACGTCAGCGAACTGTTTGCAAGCAATAGCAGCTGGAAAATTAATTTTGATCAAGGGCAGCAATGGATGATTTCACGCAATGGAAATATCTCCAGCGCTATTACCAGAGTTGTAGCCCTGCTTGAGAAGCCACGCTGGCGCTCGGGTCACTGGCGTGTGGATACACGAATGAAGCAGCGGTGGTTTATCCGCCCAACCAAACATGAGGGGGTAATTTAATGTCCAAGCAAGATCAGGTCATTGTCGGCCTGGATATAGGAACGAGTAAGATTGCCTGCATCGTTGCTGAGTCAGCGCCTGATGGAAAACTGGATGTCATTGGCATCGGTACACATCCGTCACGAGGGCTGCGCAAGGGTGTGGTCGTCAACATCGAGAGTACAGTTGAGTCGATCCGCCTGGCAGTGGAAGAGGCTGAACTGATGGCCGGTGTAGACATCAAATCAATTTATACAGGTATTGCCGGCAGCCATATCCGCGGCTACAACAGCCACGGTGTTGTAGCCACCAGGGGCAGTGAAGTCGTCAAGGAGGATGTGACCCGTGTGATTGATGCGGCACAGGCGATGAACATCCCGGCAGACCAGCAGATTCTTCATATCCTGCCACAGGAATACATCATTGATCATCAGGATGGTATTCGCGAGCCGGTCGGCATGAGCGGTGTTCGCCTTGAGGCCAAGGTCCATGTGATCACCGGCGCGGTCTCATCTGCACAGAACATCATCAAATGCTGTAACCGCTGTGACCTTGATGTTGCCGACATGGTGCTGGAACAGGTCGCATCAAGCGAAGCGGTTCTGAGCCAGGATGAGAAAGATATCGGCGTCGTACTTGTCGATATCGGTGGTGGCACGACCGACATTGCCATCTTTATTGATGGCGCGATCCGTCACACCACAGTCATTCCGATCGGTGGCGACCACCTGACCAACGATCTGGTGGTGGGCTTAAGAACCTCCGCCAGAGAGGCGGACCAATTGAAAAAGCGATATGGCGCCTGCATGGTTGAACTCGTATCAGCAGATGATCAGATCGAGGTGCCAAGTGTAGGCGGACGCCCTCCACGGCCAATGCCTCGTCAGGTGATGGCGCAAATTCTGGAACCGCGTGTTCAGGAGCTCTTTGAACTGGTGAAGGCAGAACTACAGCACTCCGGTTATCAGGAGCTGATTGCGGCAGGTCTGGTATTGACCGGTGGCAGTTCACTTCTACAAGGCATGGTGGAGCTGGCTGAGGAGACATTTGACAGCCTGCCAGTTCGCCTGGGTCGCCCACAGGGTGTCGGCGGTCTGGTTGATGTCGTCTCAAGCCCGGTCTACGCCACCGGTGTTGGCCTGATTCTCTACGGCCAACGCTACCGACAACACCAGAAACCAATACATAACAGTGAAAAACATATGTTTTCAAAGGTATGGAAACGAATGCGAAGCTGGTTTGGCGATACAACTTAAAATAACAGGTTAAAAAATGAAGAACGGTAAAAAAATAAAATCACACTAGGAGAAACATCATGGGAACTTTATACACATTTGAAGATAATAGCGCACAAGCTGCAAGCATCAAAGTTATCGGTGTCGGTGGCGGCGGCGGTAACGCACTGAATAATATGATTGAACATCATCTGCGCGGTGTCGACTTCATTGTTGCCAACACCGATGCACAGGCAATTGAACATAGTAGTGCTGACAGTAAACTGCAGCTGGGTGCGGATATAACACGTGGCCTCGGTGCCGGTGCCAATCCACAGGTTGGCCGTGATGCAGCCGAAGCTGAGCGCGAGCACCTGCGTGAATTTTTTCACAACACCGACATGGTATTTATCACTGCCGGTATGGGTGGTGGAACCGGCACCGGTGCTGCACCGATTATTGCAGAAGTAGCCAAAGAGGTGGGCGTGTTAACCGTGGCTGTGGTCACCAAGCCTTTCAACTTCGAGGGGAGACGTCGTATGCGCCAGGCTGAAGCCGGTATTGAAGAGTTGCGTAAGCATGTCGACACCCTGATCACCATCCCGAATCAGAAGCTGATCGGTGCGGTTGGAAAGAACACCTCCATGCTGGAGGCATTCAGAAAAGCGGATGACGTACTGCTGCAGGCTGTTAAAGGCATCTCGGAACTGATCACCCACACCGGCTACATGAACGTCGACTTTGCCGATGTGAAAGCTGTGATGTGTGAAACCCGTGGCATGGCAATGATGGGCTCAGGCACAGCATCCGGTGAAAGCCGCGCATGCGAAGCTGCCGAGCACGCTATCTCATCCCCACTGCTGGAGGATGTCGATATTCATGGCGCACACGGTATTCTGGTGAATGTAACCGGCAACGAGGATATGACGCTGGCTGAATACGATGAAGCTGTATCAATTATCCAGAACATGGCAGATGAAGATGCCAATATCATCTGCGGCATGGTCTACGATAAGGATGTCGGAGATGAGCTTCGTGTTACCGTGGTGGCGACTGGCCTTAATGCCGATCAGGCTAATCGGATCGCACCGGTTCAGGGCGTATCGGACAGCAGTTTTATTCTTCCACAGGCCGCGGGTATTCAACAGCCAATGTTTGCAACTGAACAGGCACAGGTTGCGCCACAGGCTCAAATACCGGGGTTTGATCATGCCTATGATGAAGATCAGCTGGCTGTTCCAACCTGGATTCGCCGCCAGGCAGACTGAAGCAGAAGAAAAGAGCAATGGCTGCACAAGCAGCCGATTTTGCAGCTTGCTGTAAAACGTGGCATCCTGTGCGCTTGGCTTCAGGGAGAGGGCTGTGTGCCCTGGGTCACGGATTTAAGCTATGGCCATGAAAGAGTCACTTTCTCTTAAACGATTTATCGGGCCGGAAAGATGGAAAAGACTTTATGTGAGGACAAACTGTATATGATTCCACAACGAACACTGAATCACTCTATTCGTTGCAGCGGTATTGGCTTGCATTCCGGCAAGAAAATTGAACTGATACTTCACCCGGCTGATGAAGATGCCGGCATCACATTCAGTCGTTCTGACCTTGAAACCATCATCCCCGCAAAAGCTGAAAACGTTACAGACACCCGACTCTGCACCACAATCGGCCGTGATGGTGCTAATATTTCTACCGTTGAACATCTGCTCTCTGCCTTGGCAGGCCTGGGCATCGACAATGCCTATATTGAGGTGAGTGGACCTGAAGTTCCCGTCATGGATGGTTCATCCGCACCGTTTGTTTTCCTGATTCAGTGTGCAGGTATTCGTGAACAGAGCCGTGCCAAAAAAGTGATGCGTATTCTGAAAAAAGTTGAAATTGAAGAGGGTGACAAACGTTGTTCTCTACACCCTGCAGCCGGCTTTAAGATCTCCTACCTTCTTGATTATGATCATCCGATGCTACGCGAGCGAAAGGTAAGCATCGACTTCTCCCGTCAGGCATACACGCGTGAAGTAAGTCGTGCCCGTACATTCGGTTTCCTGCATGAAATCGAAAGTCTGCAAAAAGCGGGGCTTGCGCTGGGTGGCTCACTTGAAAATGCCATCGTACTGGATCAGTACCGTGTCGTGAACGAAACCGGCCTGCGTTATGATGATGAGTGTGTCCGCCATAAAATTCTCGACACCCTGGGTGACCTCTCACTGGCAGGCCTTCCAATCATAGGTGCCTTTGAAGGTGAACGCACCGGCCATGAAATGAACCATAAGCTGGTCACCGCCCTGCTGGCAGACCCGGCAGCATGGCGTATCGAAGAGTTGAAAGCCGAAAAGAGTGCCGATAAAGCTGTTACTGGCCAGCTTGCCCACCAGTAACTTTAACTTAAGCCAATCAGCCTGATTCAGGCATGCCGTATTCTGCCAACGCAGCGTAACTTACACTTGGAAAATAGAAGTTAAATTAAGTCTATACCCAGGAATTTTATCAGGATTTCCAAAAAGAGTGGCCTCTTCTTTGGCCTGTTTAACGGTTACTAATGATGGAACCGGGGGCATATGAGTTCAAAGTCAGTAACGGACAATATACGGCTCATAAAAAAGCTTCTCCCAAAGGCCATAATTCTCCTTCTCCTTCCCGCCTCTCTTCTACCGGGGGTTGCCCAGGCTGCGGCTGTAGAACATGCTGCATCTTATGCCACACCTCATACAACTGACGGGGTCATGAAACATAAATATACAAATAGATTGATAGGCGAAAGCAGCCCCTATCTGCTGCAACATGCACACAATCCGGTTGATTGGTATCCATGGGGTGAAGAGGCGTTTGCCAAAGCCAGACGCGAAGGCAAACCCATTTTCCTCTCTATTGGTTACTCAACCTGCCACTGGTGCCATGTGATGGAGGAGGAGGTCTTTTCCGATCCGGAAGCTGCAGCATTGATCAACCGGATATTTGTGCCGATCAAGGTGGATCGTGAGGAGCGTCCGGATATTGATCAGGTCTATATGACAGTGAGCCA
>JAJRVG010000171.1 GCA_021545595.1 Zetaproteobacteria bacterium
ACATCCATCGGAAAATTTCCCAGATATTCCCCCGCCTGTCCTTCTTCATGGTAATCACCGGCCGATACAGCCCAGATCGGTTTTGACCTGTAGCCGAGCATATAATCCATCATAAAGCGATCCCACATGCCTCCGGGCAGTGTATTAACATCTGTATCTCCATAGACAGCAGCAAAAGCATCTGCAGTCGGTGCTTCAAATAGACGTCGACTGTAGGGTGGCGTATCCAGCCGGACACCCATCGGCCCCTCCCTCACCCCGGAAAGTGTGCCCGGGTGCGCCCAGATAACAAACAGCCCCTGCTCTCTGGCTGCATTGATGAAATCGACATCCGGATCAACCTGCTTCTGCAGCAGCCATGTGTATAACAGGGTGGCAATAGAGGCTAACAGAAGCAGCGCAAAAATACCCTTTCTGTAACGTAAAAAAGATATCAGCAGCAATAAGGTGGCAACCAGCCAGATGGTGAGTGACAGCATCTTATTGCCTCTGATGTTGCTCAGATTGTAACTTGGAAGCGCTTCAATCTGTTCCGGATGCTCAATGCCCAGGGCAATAATGTGCCGCTCGGCGTTATGAATCGACAGATCTTTGAACGGGACTCCATCCCAGTAGTAGCCCGGTGTAGATTCGGTCGCTGCCATAACATGCAGTTGTGGATATTTTTTACGCACCCGGTTCAGGTCGGTGAAAAACGGTTTGAGTCCGGTCTGATAGAGTGAGGGGTGCTCCATAGAGATGCCAAGCAGTTGAGGTATTGGATCGAGTCCGAGGCGGATGGTGTAACGGTCATGCTCACCAAAAACGAGTGTATCAATACCGCGCCTGATCGCCAGCCCTGCCAGCATATCCATATCATGAGCACCATCGGAGTGGTTGCTGCGCACATCAAGAAGCACACGTCTTGACTGTGGAAGGTTATCAAACGCAGACAACGCTACCTGTAGAGGTTTCTGACCATATTCTCTGCCAGTGGGCCCGACTTCAGCTGAATTCCTGTTTTCTATTGTGGCAATGGGCTCGGAGAGCTTTTCACTCTCATTAATCATCCGTTTCAGCTCTTCAAGCGTCACATCCCCGCCGGCAGCCGAAACAGGTGTTCCGAAAAGGGAAAAGACAACCAGAAGTGAAAAGAGAGCCGTCCTAATCATGGCAGAGCTGCTCATACAGTTGTGACAAACCATCAATCATTGTCTCCACCGAATATTGATCAGCCCGCATCCGGGCATGCTCCCCGATTTCGACCCTCCAGTCAGAAAGCAGGGCATGTGCCACTTCAACAGGAGTGTCTGCATCGACCACACAGCCGACCTCACTATCCACCAGTTCACTCAGTCCACATACATTGCTGACCACGCAGGGAAGTGATGCTGCAAAGGCCTCAATAACGGCACGGCCCATCCCTTCGTTGTGCGACAGAAGAACAAAACTTCGGGCATCAGCGAGGTAGGGTAACGGGTCACTCCACCCTGCAAAATGGACATTTTTTTCAACACCCAGGCCTGCCGCCAGAGACTTGAGCATTTCCATCTCTCCGCCATCACCAATAATCGCGAGCCTGGCATTGGGCTTCTCTCTGCAAAGCGCCGCCCATGCACGAATCAGGCGATCCATCCCTTTCACCGGAACAAGCCTCCCCACCGACACAGCATCCCACTTTCGATCATAACCTTCAGCCAGCCTGATCTCATCTATCCGCTGGCTGATGCCACCAACGTCTACACCGCTTGGAATAACATGCCACTGCCCGGCCCTGCCAATACCGAGCTTGAGATGATCATTCATCTCCGCCTTTGTAAGCGCAATAAGAGCACCACTCCTGTGGGCCATCCAACGCTCGATGAGAAGAAACAGCTTTGTCTTCAGCGCACCAAAGTAGCCGTGAAAAATATGCCCGTGCGGCGTGTGTACAATTCTGGCTCTTTTGCCGACTGCCAAACGCCCCAGCACTCCGGCCTTGGAGGTGTGCGTATGCACCAGGTCAAACTGCAGATCCATCACTGCTGAAATCTCCCGATAGGCTCTCCAATCGTGGAAGCCGATGCTCCGTTGAAGTGAGGGAAGTTTTTTAACCACACCGCCCAGTACCTGAAAAACTGCCATGGCCTCATCTACACGATGTGCTTCATCAGCAGACATCTCCGACTCGTCACTCAAACCCATGGCCAGAACGACATGATGCCCCTGTTTAAGCTGCTGGGTGGCTGAAATCAGCGTGTTGACCGCCGAACCGCCACGATCCATACGAGTGATCAGATGTAGGATTTTCACTTGTCAGATCCCATTTCCTGAATTGCTGTAGCAACCCTTGACGCAACATGCTGCCAGTCCATCTCTTCTTCAACCCATGCTCGTCCATTGCGACCCATTTGAATGGTATCTTTTTTATTTTTAACCATTTTTATCAGGACAGCCTCAACCTGGCCCTCATCTTCCGGATCAATCAGATATCCTGTAACTCCATCCCTGACCGCATCTGACACCCCACCCGATTTTCCGGCAATCACAGGAAGTGCAGCAGCCCCAGCCTCCAGAAATGAAATTCCAAAGCCTTCAATTAAATCTAACCGCCCCTTAAT
>JAJRVG010000172.1 GCA_021545595.1 Zetaproteobacteria bacterium
AATATGGATTTCATCAAAAGCCCTTGCATTTCACAAGCATCAACCTGAAATCCTGTCTTGTCAAACGGTGGTACGCCGCTTCCTTAAGCCCAGCTCTTTCAGCTGATCATCCGCCACCTCGGAAGGTGCCTGACTCATTGGATCAGCCGCCTTCTGGGTCTTTGGAAATGCGATTACATCACGAATTGACTCCGCTCCCACCATCAGTGAGAGGATACGATCCAGACCAAATGCAAGGCCGCCATGTGGCGGTGCACCATACTGCAACGCCTTAATCAGGAAACCAAACTTTGCCTCAGCCTCCTCGTCGGAAATACCCAGCAAAGAGAATATCCGTCTCTGCATCACCGGATCATGAATACGGATCGAACCACCACCAATTTCAGTACCATTCCAGACCAGATCATAGGCCTGCGAACGCACCTCAAGAGGATCGGAGTCAAGCTTTAGCAAGTCCTCTTCGGTCGGTGCGGTAAATGGGTGGTGCAGTGCATCCAGCCGTTTCTCATCACCATTCCAGCCAAACATTGGGAAATCGACTACCCATACAAAGCGGTTATCACCCTCCTTGATCAGGCCAAGGTCATGCCCCAGCTTCACACGCAGGTGGCCAAGTGCATCGTTAACCACTTTTGCATCACCTGCGCCAAAGAAGAGCAGATCACCATTCTCTGCTTCACAGGTGGAGAGAATCTCTGTCAGCACATCCTCCGGCAGGAACTTCACAATCGGAGATTGCAGGCCGCCCGGGATATCAGTGAGATCATTGACTTTGATCCATGCCAAACCTCTGGCTCCGAAGATGCTGACATAGTTGGTATAGTCATCGATCTGCCTGCGCGATAGCTCACCACCACCCGGCACCCTTAGCACCTTGACCAGGCCGCCCTTCTCGGCAGGCTCACGGAATACCTTGAACTCAACCCTCTTCATCAATTCGGTGATGTTGACATGTTCCAGACCAAAGCGGAGATCCGGTCGATCCAGACCGTAGCGATCCATGGCATCGTGCCAGACAATACGCTCAAACGGTGTGTTCAGTTTTTCACCGGTTCCCGCTTCAAACATGGTCGAAATCAGACCTTCAGCTACTGCCATCACATCTTCCTGCTTAACGAAAGACATCTCCATATCCACCTGGGTAAATTCAGGCTGCCGATCTGCACGAAGGTCCTCATCACGAAAACAGCGGGCAATCTGATAATAGCGATCCATACCGGAGACCATCAGCAACTGCTTAAAAATCTGTGGACTCTGTGGCAGTGCATAAAATGCGCCGGGGTAGACACGTGACGGAACCAGATAGTCACGGGCACCTTCGGGTGTGGATTTGTTCAGAATCGGAGTCTCAATTTCAAAAAACTGCTGCGAATCCAGATAGTTACGCGCCGCATGAGTCACTTTGTGACGCAGGCGCATATTGGCCTGCATGACCGGGCGGCGAAGATCGAGGTAACGATATTCAAGCCTGTGCTGTTCGCCGGTATTACAATCATCTTCGATCAGGAAAGGCGGGGTCTCCGACCTGTTCAGTACAACGATTGATCTGATGTTTATCTCAACCTCACCGGTTGCCAGTTTCGGGTTAATGGTCTCACCAACGCGGGCGATCACCTCACCCTCAACCTCAACCACATCCTGTTGACGCAGGCTATGAGCCAGCTTATGCATATTTGGGATCTCAGGGTGCGCCACAACCTGTACCAGACCTGAACGGTCACGAACATCGAGGAAAGTCACACCGCCATGATCACGGTTGGTTTCAACCCATCCATTGAGTCGAACCATCTGGCCAATATCTGCTTTGCGAAAATCGCCACAATGTGTACGTATGATCATGCTGGGAAACCTCCGGAATCAAAGGTTGCGCAGACTACCGCTCACGCTAACAACTGCAAAGCATCAAACAGTCAGCAATTTACACATTTTAAGTTTCAGTTGCCAAAAAAGGAAGCGCTCTGCATTCAAGTTGATCCGACACAGTACAAAGGAAATTATATAAGTGACTACACCGGCTGGCTGAAAACCGTCTCCCAGACAGCCTCAAACTGGCTGGGATCGGAGTAGAAGTGAGGAGAGAAACGGATACCGCCTGCGCGGTGGGCACAGATGATATCCGCAGCCATGAGCCTGCGACAGAGGGCTGCGTGAGCGTTACTGTCCAACCCCGTATGCCGGAAAGTCACAATGCCGGCATATCTGCCAGAGCAGGCCGGTGTAATAAGATCAAGCTGTTCATACTCTGAAATCTTATCCATAAGCAGCCTTGAGCGTTCAAGTAGTTGCTTTTCAACCCGATCCATACCGATCTCCTCGAAAAGAGAGAGGCTGGCATTCAGGGCACAGATCCCGAGCATATTCGGACTTCCCGGCTCAAAGCGCCTGGCTGACTTCGCAGGAGACCACTCGACCGAGTCAAAATCACCCATCGCCTCAACCATATGCCAGCCATATTGTGACAGACGAAGTTGATCTCTGGCTTGCTCTGTTGAATAAAAAAGTGCAATACCTTCCGGCCCTGACATCCATTTATGCCCATCGGCCACCACAAAATCTGCGCACACCGCCTGTGCATCAAACTGCACTGCTCCCAGGCTCTGAATCGCATCCACACAAAAAAGCACACCACGTTCCCGGCACGCTTCCCCCAGCCGGTTCAGATCCATACGTATGCCTGTGCCGAACTGAACCGATGAGACTGCCAGCAATCGGGT
>JAJRVG010000173.1 GCA_021545595.1 Zetaproteobacteria bacterium
GAGATTCGTGATCAGAGCAGGGTTCTGATCACCATTGGTGCCTGCGCAACGGCAGGCGGGCTGCAGGCACTGCGCAACTTTGCCGATGCCGATCATTTCACCGAAGTGGTCTACGTCCATCCTGAATATATTGAGTCACTCTCCACCTCAACGCCCGTCTCAGAGCATGTAAAAGTTGATTTTGAGCTCTGGGGCTGTCCGATTGATAAGGCTCAACTGAGGCAGATGTTGAGTGATCTTCTGGCCGGTGTCGCACCCAGATTGCCCGGTAACAGCCTCTGCCAGGAGTGTAAGAGAGAGGCGCATAGCTGTGTACTGATTACCAAAGGTGAACCCTGCCTTGGGCCTGTCACACGTACCGGGTGCGGTGCGATATGTCCCTCTATGGGCAGGGCCTGTTACGGCTGCTTCGGCCCGGCTGATCTCTCCTTCCCCCATGACCGGGAGCAGGCCAATGCCGCTTCACTGGCTGAGCGCTTTGCTACAGAGCTGAATATGAGTGAAGATGAGATCCGTCGACGTTTTCACCTGATTTACAGTTATATGAGTCCGTTCAGGGAGATCGGTGACAAATCTGATGGCAAGACGGAGAAACATGATGAGTAGCCGCATGGGTAGCCGATCCATCAAAGTGGATATGGTTGCACGTGTTGAGGGTGAGGGAGCCCTGAATATTGAGCTGGATGGGGATGAGATTCGCCATGTGCAGCTGAAAATCTTCGAACCTCCCCGTTTTTTTGAGGCGTTTCTGCAGGGTCGCCACTACTCCGAGGTTTCCGATATCGTGGCCCGTATCTGTGGCATCTGTCCGGTCGCCTATCAGATGAGCGCGGTTCACGCCTTTGAAAAGCTGTTTGAGGCTAAGCTTGATCCGGAGGTTCGCAAGCTCAGGCGGCTGCTCTATTGCGGGGAGTGGATTGAGAGCCATGCCCTGCATATTTACATGTTGCATGCACCTGACTTTCTGGGGTTCGATTCAGCTCTGGAGATCAGTAAAACAGCACCTGATCTGGTGAAACGCGGGCTTCGGCTGAAGAAGGTAGGAGATACGATTCTTAAAACATTGGGTGGACGTGCCATACATCCGGTTTCGGTCTGTGTCGGTGGCTTTACACGCCTGCCGACCAGAGGGGCGCTGACAGCGCTGCTTGATGATCTTCGCTGGGCGCGTGATGCGGCTGTTGAAACTGTGCACTGGGTCTCTGCTTTCGATTTCCCCGATTTTCCACAGCCCTACACCTTCATGTCACTCAAACAGAGCGATGAGTATCCACTCAACGAGGGTGATATTTTTGTCTCCGGTGAAGTGGATGAGAGGCAGATTCCGGTAGCCGGGTATGAAGCACACTTTGAAGAGAGCCATGTATCCTACTCCAACGCGCTTGTCTGCCACTACCGGGGCAAGCCCTACCTTACCGGCCCATTGGCACGCCTGAACAATAACCGTGACAGGCTTCATCCACTGGCTTCGTCCACACTGGACATAACCGGACTGACACTTCCCCTTACCAACCCGTTTCACGGCATTGTGGCCCGGAGCATTGAGATGCTGGAGGCAATTCTGGAGGCGGTAGAAATTATTGAAGGGTATGCTCCACCCGCGCAGCCTGCCACCGACCATCAGCTGCGAGCAGGTGAGTGCATGGCTGCAACCGAAGCACCGCGCGGCGTGCTTTACCACCGTTACAGGGTCAGTGCCGAAGGGCTGGTTGAAGAGGCAAAGATCGTACCGCCAACATCACAGAACCAGTCTCAAATCGAAGCGGATATCCGCTCACTGCTTCCTTCTATACTTCATAAAGATGATCGGCAGATAGCGCATGAGTGCGAACGGATCATCCGCTGTTATGACCCCTGCATCTCCTGTGCCACACACTTTCTGAAGTTGTCTCTGAAGCGAAACTGATGGGAAGAGTTCGGGTTGCAGGGCTGGGGAGTGAGTGGGCAGGCGATGATGCGGTCGGCCTGGTTGTGGCCCAAAGGCTGCGTGAAAAAAATATTCCCGGTGTGGAGATCATGATCAGGGAGACCCCTGACTGGGAGATGTTTGAGAAGATGGAAGATGATGATCTTCTGATCTTTATCGATGCCTGTGACAGTGGGGCAGAAGCAGGCACGATTTATCAGCTACGTCCGGATGAAATTGCCGGGCGGGGTGTGCGCCACTGCTCATCACATGGGCTGGGTCTGGCACACTGGCTATCCATGGCAGAGGCACTCGGTATCAGCAGAGGCCGGGTAGTGATTGTTGCTGTTGAGATTGAGGGGATGGAGATGGGTGCTTCGCTGTCAAAGCCTGTTGAAGATGCGATTCCCCGACTGCTGGAAAAGATTGAGAGGATTGCCAATTAGCTGAATTATAATAGCGTGCACCTCAAATGATTCTGAACCGCTTATCTCTAATCATGATTCTATTGCAGCTCTTTTTAGCATCTGTCGCAATGGCTGAAGGTGATGCACAAAGCCGGGAACCCACTGAAATAAAACATGACTGGGTGCAGCTGACATCAGGTGAGTGGCTGAGTGGAAAAATTCATGCCATGTATGATGATAAGCTTGAGTTTGATAGTGAGAAACTCGACCTTCTCACTATTGATTGGGAGGATGTTAACCGGTTGCAGAGTTATCAGACATTCCTTGTTAATAT
This sequence comes from Zetaproteobacteria bacterium, assembly GCA_021545595.1. Classification (GTDB taxonomy): domain Bacteria; phylum Pseudomonadota; class Zetaproteobacteria; order Mariprofundales; family Mariprofundaceae; genus WSZY01. Next base: position 2,648 of record JAJRVG010000173.1, read on the forward strand.
TGACGAAAATGGCGAACAATCCAAAGCATTAAAAGGCCAGCCACTCCTTGGCAATGTAAACAATGATGGTGGTGTGTACACCGGAACACTAAATGTATCCGGCAATGATGTTACCGTCACAACTGCTGAAGGTGTAAAATCTTTCGACCGGAGCAACCTGATATCATTTGCTCCGGGAGGAGATAGTAGAATTGACCTCTGGGCAGCTAAGTTAGGGCTTAGTCTGAATGTTCAGGAGGGCAATACCCAGCAACTTGATTACACAGCAAGGGCATCGGCAATCCGCCGGACGGCAAAAACAAGGTTTACTTTGGACTATATAGGAAATGTGTCCGCAACCGGTACGCTGGCAACAGGCTCGCAAAGAACGGTCGAAAATCATCGTGTGAACGCCACTTCAAATATTTATGTGACCAGATATTTTTTCTATACACCACTCGAGGCCGAATATTATCGGGATCCTTTCCGGAATATCGATCGGCGCATCACGCTTGGTGCAGGTGTAGGTTATGTGTTGCGGGATGAAAAAGAACTGACCTGGGAGGTGTCCGGTGGTCCATCATTTCTGAACACACGATATATTTCAGTTCAACAGGGGGAGAGTACAAACGACACCAGCCTGGCCCTGATGCTGGGAACACATGTTGAAACTGATATTACCAGCACGCTGGA
>JAJRVG010000174.1 GCA_021545595.1 Zetaproteobacteria bacterium
CGATCAGGATGGCGTGAAAGCTGGGCTATCTGCCCCCGACTTGCCTTAGCATAGGTCTGCTCGACAAGTTTATCCCGCTTCCTGCTCAGACGCTCCACCTCTTCGGCAATATTCACCTCGGAATCAGCACCCATCTGCGACAGTTCATCAATCTTTTCCGTCAGTTCGGCAATCGGACGCTCAAATTCGAGATAACTGTAGGCCATCTTACTGCTCCTCTTTAATCATCTGGCTATGGGCTCCTGCCCTTCGCCTTCAATCGTTCCGCAAGAGCGCGGTCTTGCTCCTCTTACGGCCGCACTACGCCTGGCCGCCCCACTTCCTGCGGGGAACAGGGCACTTCATTAAAGCGCCCTTCCACCCATAGGCGGGTGGCTTTAGTTAACAGGTCAAGGCATAAATGCCGTAGGCCGTGTCAACCTACGACTTTCCATGCTTCCAGCTCTTCCCGCCACTATTCATATCAGGCTTCCATGGCCTGCATTGAATATGCACAGACTCCGGTCCGAAATGCTCCTTCAACCACGACTCTACGTCACGATCCCAACATAGTAGCGGTTTTGACTCCAGTTCGGCAATGCTGCCATCAGGAAGGCGGACATGAAACTGAAACCGGACATCTCCCGGTTTTTCCCTGCTCAACACCTCAACTTCTGCAATGATCGATGCATCCCAGGCAATACTGCTGCTCTCAACACGAACCTTTGCAACCAGTGAAGGAAAAATATTCTCTAACTGCTCAACCGCCTCAACAATCAACACCGGTTCATCTTTGGAGGCATCCACACGTGCGGCCAGCAGTAGTGGTTTGTCAGCATTCCAACTGTCACGACTGCCCTCATAAAGTTTGGCGAAACAGATCGCTTCCGCCCTGCCAAAAAGATCCTCTACCTGCATAAACGCCATGGTTCCACGCCCACCCTTGTGCTCCCTGATTGAGCTGACCCCGACAGGGACCACCACATTCGACTGGTCTGCAACCTCAGTCAACTGGCTTAAATTCAGATCGCCAAGGCCACTGGTATTAGCCAGATACTGCTCCAGTGGATGGCCTGTCAGATAGAAGCCCAGCACTTCACGCTCCACCTGCAGACACTCGCCCTGACTCCACTCAGGCACATCGGGAAAAAGCCCGTAACCATCACCACTCGCTTCCGCCACCTCAAACAGGGCAGACTGCTGGCTCAGATGCTCCCGGCGTCTGCGAAGCGCCTCATCCAGTGCCCCGGCGAGGCCCGTAAGCCCTGCATGCACATGTGGTATAACCGCATGCATCGCGCCGGCTTTGATCAGAGCCTCACATATCCGCTTATTCATGGTGCGCTCAGGCAACCTGATGATCATATCTTCAAAGGTTGTGAAGACTCCACTCTGCTCCCGGGTTTCCACCAGAGCCCTGATAGCCGCCTCACCTACCCCTTTGATTGCACCGAGGCCGTAGCGGATCGCACTGCCTTCAGGCACAAACTCCCAATTGGATGCATTAATATCAGGAGGTAGAACTTCAATATCCATACTGCGGCAATCATTGATCAATGCTGCCACCTTATCGGTTGTGCCCATATCACAGGAGAGGGTTGCCGCCATGAATGTCTGGGGGAAGTGTGTTTTCAGATAGGCCGTCTGATAGGAGATCAGCGCATAGGCAGCCGAGTGGGATTTATTGAATCCATAACCTGCAAATTTTTCCATCAGGTCAAATATCTGTTCGGCTTTGACTGCAGGAACCTTCTGTTTCTCCGCTCCCGCCATGAAAATTTTCCGCTGCTTGGCCATCTCTTCGGCTTTTTTCTTACCCATTGCACGCCTGAGCATATCTGCCTGGCCCAATGTGTAGCCGGCCAGCAGCTGGGCAATCTGCATCACCTGCTCCTGGTAGAGAATCACACCATTGGTCTCCTGTAGAATCGGCTTCAATTGAGGTACCTGATAGACAATCTCCTGACGCCCGTGCTTACACTCAATAAAGGTATCCACCATACCGGACTCAAGTGGCCCGGGACGGTAGAGTGCCACCAGCGCAATAACATCCTCAAAGCAGTCCGGCTTCAGGCGCGTCAACAGATCACGCATACCGGATGATTCCACCTGAAAAACAGCACCTGTCTGCCCACGCTGCATCAACTTGAATGTATCAGGGTCATCCAGCGGGATCGTCTCAATATCAAAGGACTCATGCCCCTTCTGCTTCCTGATCAGCTTGCAGGCCAGATCAATAACGGTGAGTGTCTTTAATCCGAGAAAATCGAACTTCACCAGCCCCACCTTCTCTGAATTGATCATATCCCACTGAACCACCTGCCCCTCTCCACCGGAGACCTTGAATAGCGGTGCTGTTTCAACCAGCGGGTCCCTGCCAATAATCACACCCGCCGCGTGTGTACCGGCGTTGCGATGCATCCCCTCAAGCCGGTGGGCAAGCTCGAAGAGGCGTGCCACCTCATCATCCTCCTTGACCATCTTGGCCAGTTTTGGCTCATCACGTAGTGCTGTATCAAGGGTCATCTTAAGATCGTTGGGTATCAGTTTGGCAATGGTATTGACCTGCCCAAGCTCCATGCCCAGCACCCGGCCCATATCACGAATCACTGCCTTGGCCTTCATCGAACCGTAGGTAATAATCTGTGCCACTCTCTCTTCACCGTACTTTTTAGTGACGTAGTCAATCACCTTCTCGCGACCACTCATACAGAAATCAATATCAAAATCCGGCATAGATATACGTTCCGGATTAAGGAACCGCTCAAACAGCAGGCCGTACCTGATCGGGTCCAGATTGGTAATGCCAAGCACATAGGCAACCAGTGAACCGGCACCCGAGCCACGTCCGGGGCCAACCGGAATCCCATGTTTTTTGGCCCACATAATAAAGTCCGATACGATCAGGAAGTAGCCGGGGAATCCCATCTGTTCAATAACATCAAGTTCAAAAAGGAGGCGTTTATCATACTCATCCCGTACAGCTTCAGGGCGATTAGCCATAATGGTCGGCCAGAGGGTCTCCAGCCCCTGCTGAGAGAGTTCACGAATATACTCTTTCAACTCCATCCCATCCGGTGCCTGAAAGTCAGGCAGCTGATAATTTCCGAATTGCAGATCGACATTGCAGCGATTGGCGATGTGGACAGAATTCTCTAGAGCCTCCGGCATATCTTCAAACAGAGCCTCCATCTCATCATAGGACTTCAGATAGCACTCGGGCGTGAAATGGCCGGAGACATCGTCATGAACAGTTCTGTTCTGCTGTAACGCCAGCATCGCTTCAAATGCATGAAAATCTTCGCGATTCAGAAAGTGTGAGTTGTTGGTAGCAACCAGTGGAATATCGAGTTCATGAGCCAGTTCGATTAATTGGCGATTAATACCCTCCTGTCCCGCCAGCCCAGGATGTCTCTGCAACTCAATAAAGAAACCATCGTCATGGAATATCTCCCTGTACTCTCTGGCCACACTGCGTGCCTGCCTCTCATCTCCCTTTTGCAGCAGTTGCTCAATCTCACCATTCCAGCCCGATGAGAGGGCGATCAACCCGGTTCCATGTTGCCGCAACAGTTTTTTGTCGATACGAGGCTTATAATAGAACCCTTCCAGATGGCCGATCGAAGTGAGTTTCATCAGGTTCTGCCAACCATGATTGTTACGTGCCAGCAGTACGATCTGCGGATAACGGGGTGCGCGCGGGCCTTCACTGACTCGCTTGGTATAATCGTCACAGAGGTAAAATTCACAGCCCAGAATCGGCTTGATCCCCAGGCGCATCGCCTTAGAGTAAAACTCAACTGCTCCGAAAAGGTTGCCATAATCAGTCAACGCTATCGCCGGCTGACGCAGTTCAACTGCTCTGTCCAGCATCCCCTGCAGCGTCATGGCTCCAGAGAGAAGAGAGAAATCAGAGTGGTTGTGCAGATGTACAAAGGGCGAAAAACGCATCCCCGCAGACTATGGTTCTCTTACACTTTTCTCAATTCAAACTCTCCTGACTGCTACACGGCTAGCGTGCCAGGCAATCTCTGTGTAGGCTGCCCCGCTAATAAATATATGAGTGAGGTTCAATCATGGCTTTTGTAGTAACTCAGCTTTGCAAGGATTGCGTTGATACTGCCTGTGTTGCCGTCTGTCCGGTAGACTGTTTTTATCAGCCAAAAGAGGTTTCGGATGAGCATCCGAACATGCTCTTTATCTCTCCCGAAGAGTGTATCGACTGCGCAGTTTGTGAGCCGGAGTGCCCATGGGAAGCGATCTACCCGGAAGAGGATGTTCCCGAGGTGCTTGAAGCTGATATCGTGCTGAACGAACTCTGTGACAGTGAACGTGATGCGTTTGACCTGGCTGAAGTGACCGATCACGAACCTCCAACACCGGAAGAGGTTGCTGCGCAGAAGGCAAAGTACGGTCTCTGATTCAATTAACGTAGACGGCTCTGTTCCGTAGCGGGCGGGCCGTCCTTGTTACCTCCACACAACACCCCATGCAGTCAAACAGCCCCGACAACAACGCACCTGCCCTGATCGGTATGGAGCATACAGATCTGGTGGCCCTCTGCCACAGCGCCGGGGTTAAACCGGTGCACGCCGACCGCCTCAATGCCTGGGTCTTTCGTCATGGCGTCACCGACATCCATGATATCCCCGAACTGCCTCAAAACCTCTACGGTTATCTGAGCAGACATGTCGGTCAACTGAACCCCGACTGTATTGCCAACCAGATAGCCGATGATGGCACCCACAAGATACTGCTGCGCATGCCTGATGGCAAAGAGGTCGAAACGGTACTGATCCCTGGGCCCGGACGCCTGACACAGTGCATCTCCACCCAGGTGGGGTGTGCCGTCGGCTGCAGATTCTGTCTCACCGCAACGGCGGGACTTACACGCAACCTCTCCGCTGCCGAAATGGTCTCCCAGGTAATGCTGGCTCGTAAAGAATCAGAAATCGGGGTTCGTAACCTTGTACTGATGGGCATGGGTGAACCGCTGCATAACTACGATGAGGTAGCCAGGTTTATCCGTATTGTTACCGATCCCATGGGCCTCGCATTTTCACCACGTCGCGTCACACTCTCTACATCGGGGCTGGTTCCCGCCATCTACCGCATGATTGAGGATGCGCTGCCGTGTAATCTGGCGGTTTCGCTCAACGCCACCACCGATAAAATCCGCAGCAGTATCATGCCCATCAATAGCAAATACCCCATTGCCGAGCTGATGAGAGCCGTACGTAACTACATCGGTGCAAAGAGCAGGAAACGTGTGCTGATTGAATATATCATGCTTAAGGGTGTGAACGACTCCATCGATGATGCTGCAAGGCTCTGTGCTCTGCTTGAGGGCTTAGGCTGTACCGTCAATCTGCTGCCATTCAACCCCTTCCCCGGAACTGCTTACCAACGCCCGGATGATGTGACCGTCTCCAAATTTCACGCTCATCTCTCCAAAGCCGGTCTGGTTGTTGTTGTCAGGGAATCAAGGGGCGATGAGATCTCTGCCGCATGTGGCCAATTGAAGACCGAAGTGACCGAACGCAGAAAGAGGGTGCCTGTTGCGTAGCCTGACAGACAATTTCTGCCTATACTTCACAACTTCAGTTTACGCCACCTCACAGGGAGAGATTATTGAACCCATCAGAAAGTCTTCAGCTATGTGATCTCTGCGGCGGCAGTAAATTTACCATCCTTTCACAATATGACCGACGTGGCCTTCCCCTGGCCACAGGCCTCTGCGAAGGGTGTGGTCTGGTCTCACACCTCCCCGTCCCAAGTGAAGAGGAAGTTGC
>JAJRVG010000175.1 GCA_021545595.1 Zetaproteobacteria bacterium
CTGAAAGAAATTCCGGGCTGGTTTGTTGGCAAACTGCGTGCTCCGGATGAAGAGGATCATCTCTCCGACTTTATCCATGGGCTTGGTCTTCTTCTGGCGCTCGCCATGGCTATTACAGGCACGGCCATGTTTTTTGGCATGGATGAAGTGGATGGAACCATGAATACCTTTGTGCATACCATGAAAGAGCTGCATGAAGTGCTGGGCGAGTTGCTCTGGTATTATGTGATTGCCCATGTCGCAATGGGGCTGTTTCATCAGGTCAAGGGACATCGATCGCTACAGCGTATCTCACCTTTTTCCAGGGAGTAGAGCGTAAACAGATGCGTTACACTGCTGAAGAGAAGATACTCCACTTTATGATAGGCGGCGGCATGCTCTTCGAGCTTATTATTGAGAACTGGATGCAACGTCCGAAACCGGATGAACCCGGTACAGTGCTCCAGATTCTGTTTTTTGGCGTGCATGAGTTTGTCGGTATCTCACTGCTGGCGATTATTGCCACACGGTTCCTGTTGATGATAGGAAACAAGCAAGATTTCCTGCGGCTGTTCCCCTGGTTTAATGCGGGTGGACGCAGAGGACTTTCAAGTGAGTTAAGAGAGGCTCCATCCAACTGGTTATCCGGGAACCTGAAGGATACAGAGGAACAAAATTTTCTGGCCAGAAGTGTGCATGGGTTGGGACTGTTGCTGGCACTGGGGTTGGGGTTGACCGGTGCGACAATATTCTCGGAGATCTCTGCGGAAGGCACTATGGGTGCCGTGGGCCTTGGAGCCCTGGAGATTCATGAAGTGCTGGGAACCCTGTTGTGGGTGTTCCTCATCGCGCATGTCACCATGGCAATCTATCATCAAATGCTCGGCCATCGTGCTTTACAACATATCTTCTGGACAGGGGATTCATAAAAACATGCATATACCGCTTGTCTTCAAAGCACTGGGTGACCCGGTTCGCCTGCGCCTGTTTTATCTGCTGTCGCTTAAGGATGAACTGTGCGTCTGCCATCTTACCAAGGCGTTGTGTCTGCCTCAAAGCACGATTTCACGCCACCTTGGTGTATTGCGCAGTTCCGGGCTGGTTACTGCTCGACGTGATAGCAAATGGATGCATTACCAGCTTGCTGATGATGCACCCGGGGAGTTGACCGAATTGCTGGCTCGCTCGCATGAGGTCAGCGTGCAGGCCGAGCAGGATATGGAACGGCTGAACGCATCGCTTGGCTGCTGATAGATTGAGTCTGGCAGATATCATACCATAGTTATTTACATATCCGGATATATAGATATAATCTCTCCTGTTCAGGAGGATATGTGTCCGATTCAAAACCGATGGGGCTGTTCGCCCGTTACCTGACCCTCTGGGTGTTTCTCTGTATTGTTGCAGGCATCAGCCTCGGTTATCTGCTCCCTTCTGCATTCCATACACTTGGTGGCGTGGAAATCGTGCACATCAACCTGCCTGTGGCGGCATTGGTATGGGCAATGATCCTGCCGATGCTGCTTAAAATTGATTATTCAGCACTGTATGAAGTCTGGGATCATCGCCGTGGAATTGGCGTTACATTAGGTATTAACTGGCTGGTAAAACCATTTTCAATGGCTTTTCTTGGCTGGTTTTTCCTGCAACACCTCTTTTCACCATTTCTTGAAGCAGATAAAATTCCTGAGTACATTGCTGGTCTCATAATTTTAGCAGCAGCCCCATGTACAGCGATGGTATTCGTCTGGTCACGGCTTACCAACGGGCATCCCCAATTTACACTGTCACAGGTTGCACTGAACGATATTATTATGATTTTTGCCTTTGCACCCATTGTCGGGCTCCTGCTCGGCGTGGCCTCTATCACTGTTCCCTGGGATACCCTGTTTCTATCTGTACTGCTTTACATCGTCATTCCAGTGGCAGTGGCTTATCTGTTACGCAAGGCATTGTTAGCAAAGAGTATGTTGGATGATGTGTTACACATGATGGATCCGGTTTCGATGGCCGCCCTGCTGCTGACGGTGGTACTGCTGTTCGGTTTTCAGGGCGAGCAGATTCTGGCCCAGCCGCTGGTGATTCTGTTGCTGGCCATCCCAATTACCATACAGGTCTATTTCAACTCCATGCTGGCCTACTGGTTGAACAGGAAACTGAAAGTGGCACACTCTGTAGCAGGCCCATCTGCCCTGATTGGCGCCTCAAATTTTTTTGAGTTGGCTGTGGCGACTGCCATTGCCCTGTTCGGGTTTGAATCGGGAGCAGCTTTGGCGACAGTTGTGGGTGTCCTGGTCGAAGTGCCTGTGATGCTCTCGGTTGTTACCATCGTGAACCGGAGCAAACTCTGGTATGAAAGAGGCATCGCATGAAACAGAAGGTTCTATTTCTTTGTACAGGTAACTCCTGCCGCTCACAAATGGCAGAGGGTTGGCTAAAATATCTGGGTGGAGAGCGTTTCGATGTCTACTCCGCAGGTATCGTTGCTCACGGGAAAAATCCGCGTGCCATCGCGGTCATGGGCGAGGCCGGGGTGGATATCAGCGGTCAGGAGTCCGAACAACTGGATCCTGCACTTCTGGATGAGCTTGATCTTCTGGTTACTGTATGTGGCAATGCTGATGAGAGCTGCCCGGCTGTTCCGGTTTCCTGTGAAAAACAGCACTGGCCGTTTGATGATCCGGCCAAAGCGACGGGTACGGAAGAGGAAATCATGGCTGAGTTTACCCGGGTGAGGGACCAGATCCGTGCCCGGGTTGAGGAATTTATTAATTTATAACCATGGAAAAACCATCAATTTTAATTGATAACGTTAACTAAAAATTAAGATCGGTTCATGTGCGATACA
>JAJRVG010000176.1 GCA_021545595.1 Zetaproteobacteria bacterium
GTCTCCATGCAGGTCAAACAACTGGAACTGCAGGCAGGGCTGATCCTCTTTGACCGACTTGGAAAGAAGGTCTCCATCACCCATGCAGGTGAAGAGCTTCTCCACTACAGTAAAAGCATTCATCAGCAACTGGAAGAGGCGGAACAGGTTCTTGAGGAGTTGAAAGGACTCAAGCGTGGAAAACTGCACCTGACCATGGCCAGCACCGCCAACTACTTCGCCCCGATACTGCTGGCGGCATTTCACCACGAGTACCCCGATGTAAAAATGACTCTGGATGTGACCAATCGCGAAGGACTCATCAGTGCCGTTGAAAACAACACCACGGATATGGTGATCATGGGTCGTCCGCCCCAGGATAATAATCTGGTTGGTATTCCATTTATGGACAACCCGCTGGTAGCAATTGCAGCCCCCTCTCACCCCCTGGCTAAAAAGAAAAAAATCTCGCTTGCAGAGCTGCAGAGCGAAACGTTTATTGTTCGTGAAAAAAGTTCTGGAACACGAATGGCTGTTGATCGATTTTTCTCAGAACACCGCCTGGAGCTCCCTGCCGGCATGGAGATGAATCGCTCTGAAGCCATTAAACAAGCCGTGATGGCCGAGCTTGGCCTTGGTATCGTCTCACTGCACACACTGGATATGGAGCTCTCTTTGAAACGGCTTGTAGTACTTAATGTCGAAGATTTTCCAATCATGCGTCAATGGCACATCGTGCATCGCAAGGGTAAACGCTTTGCCGCCATCCCTGATGCGTTTAAAAACTTTGTACTGGATCAGGCCAAAGAGCTGATCAAACTACCCGGCTGATTTTGTCAGACATGGCCTCGGGCATCCCTGCCTCTCGGCCTTGAAGGCGGGGTAAAGCACCGAAGGCCAAGATGCTCTTTTGCGGATACAGACAAACTTAACCCCTTTTTATCTCTCCTGCGTTTATAGAGACAGGCACTGCCTAATCAAATGAACAACAGGAGATACAGATGAATTCGAAACAATACATTGTAATCGCAGCCCTATTGGGCTGCACATTAATTACTGCATGTACGACAGAGTACGAAGATGACCTTGTCATCGAACATGAAAACAGAGTGGAGGAGCAACTTTCGCAGGGAAAGGATGATAAGGGGCAGATACAACCGGGTTCAAAGGGTAAAAATTTCCCGGTAGCTGAAAGGGATATGTCTGGACAAAGCAGACATAGACCCACTGATAAAAAAGAGATGGTTGCAAAGATGAAGTCTTATGCCGGCATACCCGTGCCAGCCTCAGTCATGCGTCAGACCATGGTGCACTGGCCTTCTGAACCCTTAGACAGAGAGAACTATGCCCACTTCTCTAACAACCCGGTCAAACTTGCCAGCGAACATCCTGTCTCCACCTTCAGTATCGATGTCGATAGTGGTGCATATGCTAATGTCCGTCGCATACTCAATGAAGGCAGGCTTCCACCACAGGATGCCGTGCGGGTTGAAGAGATGATTAACTACTTCTCTTATGACTACAAAACACCCAATAGCCGAACACAGCCGTTTCGCGTGACAGCAGAGATGGCACCCTCACCATGGAACAGGCAGAACCACCTGCTACACATCGGTATTAAAGGTTATGAGATGGATAAAAAGGCTCTTCCTGCTTCAAACCTGGTATTTCTGATTGATGTATCCGGCTCTATGCGCAGTGCCAACAAGATCGGCCTGCTTAAATCATCAATGAAAATGCTGAGCCACCAGCTCTCTGCCAGAGACAGCGTTTCTATCGTAGTTTATGCAGGAGCATCCGGTGTTGTACTGGAGCCTACTGCGGGCAATCAGCATGGGAAAATCAGCGCTGCCCTGAACCAACTGCAGGCCGGAGGCTCTACCAACGGTGGCGCAGGTATCAGGTTGGCGTACAGCATGGCTGAGCAGGCTTTTATAAAAGGCGGTATTAACCGCGTGATTCTCGCGACCGACGGTGATTTCAATGTCGGCACGGTAAATTTTGAAGCGCTGACCGATCTGGTGGAAACCAAACGCAAATCCGGCATCTCCCTGACCACACTCGGATTCGGCACCGGAAACTACAATGATCGTCTGATGGAGCAGCTCGCCGACAGGGGCAATGGTAACTACGCCTATATCGATACCATTAACGAGGCACGCAAGGTGCTGGTTGATGAGATCGGCTCAACACTGATGACCATTGCCAGGGATGTGAAAATTCAGATTGAGTTTAACCCATCCGTGGTGAAGGAGTACCGCCTGATCGGCTATGAAAACCGCATGCTCAAGCGTGAGGACTTCAACAACGATAAAATTGATGCGGGTGAGATCGGTGCGGGGCACACTGTTACAGCACTCTATGAAGTGACACTGCATGGCAAACACGGCCTTATCGACCCACTGCGTTACTCATCAGAGAAGATCAGTAACAAAAAACGTGGCGGCAGGGAGATCGCATTCCTGCGTCTGCGTTACAAACAACCTGACAGCAACAGGAGCAAGTTAATCGAATATCCGCTGCACAAACGTATGATTAAATTATCACTGGCAAAAGCAACAGACCGGTTCCGTTTTTCAGCTTCAGTGGCTGCTTTTGGTGACCTGCTCCGGGGTGGGGAATATTCAGGTAAATTCACTTATAACGATCTACTGAAACTTGCCGGGAAGGCACGTGGAAGTGACAGGAGTGGATACAAAGGTGAATTTATCAATCTGGTGAAAACTGCACAGGTACTAAGCAGTCAACACGCAGCCAGATCACCTCGCCCTGTTCATTCGGATGGTGATGGGCTGGTAATAGAATAA
>JAJRVG010000177.1 GCA_021545595.1 Zetaproteobacteria bacterium
ATTGATCATCAAGCGGTTCGATACGGCCAGTGACATCCCCGGTCTGCTCCCTACCACCATCGTATCGCTGGTGCTCTTCTTCGCCTGGCTGGCCCATATCCTGGGGGCGCCGGAATTGCTTGGCGGTTTTGCTGCTGGCCTGGCTCTGTCGAGACGCTTCTTTCTGCCTCTGGGTATTGCCCTGCACAACAATGAGCGTTTCGCACACCGCATTGAGGATCAGATGAAGCCCATTGTGCATCTGTTTACACCAATATTTTTTGTGTATGTGGGGCTTTCCCTCAACCTGCGCGAGATCGATTGGGGCTCACCCTTTATATGGGGCTTTTCGCTGAGCATGCTGACAGCAGCTATCGTGGGTAAACTCGTGGGCGCATTTTTTATCAGGGAACCATGGGTTGCACGCTGGGTGATTGGCCTGGCCATGATACCCCGTGGGGAGGTGGGGCTGATTTTCGCCGAACTGGGAAGAGTCAGCGGCATATTCAATAATGATATCTATGCGGGCATGGTGATTGTTATCGCACTCACCACACTGCTGCCACCCTTTGTTATGAAGTGGTATTACGGGCGCTATGGAGATCGGCTATCCAGCACAGATAGTGGAAATAGCCCCAGGACCTAATGGTGGCCACCCTCCTCTTTCAGCTCCTTCTCAAACACCGCACTATTTTTTGTAATCAGGGTGATAAGAATAGCTGAGTAGACAAAAGTAGAGAGCAGGATAACCCCGACTACAATCGCCTTGAACATCTCCAGATGCCCAAAGGTTGGTGGAATCATCATCAACATAACGATAGAGAGGCCGCCTTTAATGCCGGCAAATGTCAGGACACCCCACCAGCGGAAGTTAATATTGGTCATCCTCTCTGTCTGATTGGTAATGATAGCAAACTTGGCCATCATCATGGCGCGAATAACCGTTGTTGCCAGAAACATGATTATAATTTCAGTTTTATAGCGCCACAGCAGATCAAGATTAATAATTTCAGCCATCGCCACAAAAAGTATCGTATTGGCAACAATAGCGAGCAGCTGAATATCCTCTTTGGTGCGCATATGGCGATCCCGTTCTTCGACAGTCGCCTTAATGGTCTGGACTGCCGTATGGATCAATCTTACAGATGAAGATGCTGCCTGAGACTCCCGCTTCAGCTCCTTCTCCTCCTTCTGCAGACGCATCTCACCATATGTAATTGCTCTGGAGAGCACGTGATGAACCGTTACCGTGGAAAAGATACAGGCAAGAATACCGGAGAGGTGCATGTGGGAATGAGCACCAAAGAGATTGAGCAGGGCATAAAAGTGCTCTGAAAGTTCAAAGGCTCCGTAACCAGTCAGAATCAATACCAGAAGCTCTGCGGTCCGATTCGTTGTGGTCTTCATAACCAACAGGCCAACGTATCCGATCATCACACCCAGCAGTGCCGAGCCCAATACAATCACAACACTTGTTTCAGCCACGTAGCCGAATGTCACCTCACCGCCCTGCAATGCATAGAGGCCGATAAAAACAAAAACAATTAGTGCCGTAGCATCATTTAAAAGGCTCTCACCCTCACAGAGTATTTTAAGCCTGTGGGGAAGCTTGAAACTGGAAAAGATACTGACAACGGAGACCGGGTCAGTCGCCAATACCATCGAAAAGAGAAGAATAATGGCTGCAGTGGAGAGGTCGTACTGGCCAAACAATGTATCAGCGATCAGCAGGGCCGTAACCACCGATAGTGCGACTGCAACAACAGCCAGATAGAAGAGACTTAACCCATGCTCTCTAAGCTCATCCACCTTCAACTCCAGTGAATCACTAATCAGCAGTATGGGCAGAAGCAGAATCACCAGCAATGCAAAGTGTTCCGAATCTCCAGTCAGCAGGAAGAGGTCACCAAACAGCGTATGAAAGAGAAATGAGAGTGTAATCAGCCCGACCGGTGATGGTATTCTCAACTTATCCTCAAGCTGCAGTGCCAGATAGAGAATCGCAGCAATAGACAATACAGCTGTAATCATATGAAAACTCCCTTTTTAAAAAAAATACTAGACTATAGCAAAGCGATAACAGCCACACGAACAGCCACTCAGGCAATTGTTGGCTCGCTACCTTCCTATAGTGTCAACAGGATGTACGTGATAAAGGCGCCATAGAGCAGCATGCTCATTGACAGATAGCGTCCGCTCAGACGTCCCGACCTGCTCAGATACCAGAGCCAGCCATTGCCAAGAAGTGCCAGCAGTATGGCTGCCACTGCAGGTCCGGCCTGAAGACTCCACGGCATCAGCAACATTGCAGCTGCAGGAATCACAGTTCCCTGAAACACCATCGCTCCGGTAATGTTTCCGAATGCCAGCGTATCCCTGCCCCTTCTAACCCACAGGATTGAATTAACCTTCTCGGGCAACTCAGTGGCAATGGGGACAATTAACAGGGAGACCACCAGGGCGGAGACGCCGATAGTGCTACTCGCCAACTCAACACCATGAACAAACATCTTCGCACCCGCCACCAGCAACAGTAAACCAGCCAGTAGCTGAATCACTGTCATGATCATTGAATCACCAAAAAGATGTGCAACATGGAGTGTGCCATCCGCCTCGGTTGCATGACCTGCATCAACCAGCTGACGACTCGCTTTGATGGTATGAAGAAGATAGAGAAAATAGAGCAGGAAAAGAGAGAATGCAAAAGCAACCCTGGCCTGCTCCCAACCCTGTGGAAGTAGTGCTGCTGTAATCACCAGCAGGTAAGCGATAAGAAAAACGGACAGGTCCCGTTTCATCCCGGATATCTCCGGTGTCAGCAGGGTGTTCCAGCCGCGCTTTTTCCCGGCAAACCAGCCCATGAGTCCGATACTGAGTGTCGCCAGCATAAACGGTGCACCCAGGATGGCTCCCAGACCAACCTCATGGTTAACCGTCTCAGAAGCACCACCGGCAACAATGGCCACAAGTGGAATAATTGTTTCAGGCATTGCCGTGCCCACAGCTGCGAAGATGGAGCCGGTTACCCCTTCAGATACCCCCACCCGTTCACCCAGATGTTCCAGTGCATTGGTAAACACCTCTGCTGCAAGAAACACAACAACCAGAGCTACAACCAGACTTCCGACAGTTTCCATCAGAGACTCACAACTTAAAAAAAGATTCCTCTTCCCTATGAGCCCCTGTCAGGTACGCCTGCCCGTAATATAGTTCTGCAGAGCAACCTGTTCCTCATTCATATGACGGATAATAGAGCCTGCATGTACCAGCATGTGCGCAAACAGTGCATAAACCAGATCCTGATTTTTAATCATCAGCTCTGAATATGCACCACGGGATAGTTTATAAATAACACTATCCTCTTTTGCAGTGACCGTTGCACTGGCGACATCACCGGTTAGAAA
>JAJRVG010000178.1 GCA_021545595.1 Zetaproteobacteria bacterium
CACATGGCCCGGTTGCATCAGGGATAAAAATGATATAGATCACAGCGGCTGTATAATACATTGATTATGATTATCAATCGGAACGTAAACGGTGGTAAACAGAATGGAAAATGACTCTTCACCAACAGAAACCAGCGCAGCGGGTGACACCGTAGAGGAGTTGTTGAAAGATTCGAAAGTGGATGATGCAAAAAAGGCTGCAAAACTTGAAAAACGAAGAAAAAAAATGTCCAAAAATCATGACATTCTGGGAACAAGTCGTGGTATAGAAACCATGTTTCGTAACATGTCACGTGCCAATTATCAGCTGATTGCCTTTGCAGATAACAAAGCCAGCATCATGATCACCGTCAACGGCTTTATCCTCTCCGTTCTTATGGCATCGGTAGGTGGCCAGGCTCCATGGCTGGTACTGCCATCGATCTCATTTATGCTGACAAGTATTGCCAGTATTTTCTATTCCGTGCTGGCGGCCTACCCGAGAGTGCCTGATAAAAATATCTCCACTCAGGATGTCAGGGATATGAAGCCGGACGCAAATATTCTCTTTTTCGGCACCGCCGCCAACATGAATGAAGATGATTACCTTCAGGTCACCGAAGAGATGCTGCAGGATCAGAATTTCCTCTATAGAACCATGGCACTGGACAGCCGTAACATCAGCATAATGCTGCTAAAGAAATTTAAAATGCTAAGTCTGGCATACAGGGTATTTCTATTCGGCCTGACTGTTACGCTGTTTCTAGCTATCAGTAGCTATATCTCGAACACCTGATCCTTAGCACCAGTTAACTGCCCGTTCTTCTGCCACAGACACTGTAATTGCAAAAGCAGGGGACGATAATTAGCTTCCCGGCTCTATATTGTACAGAAAACGGGCTTGACTCGTCACAGGCAGCAGTTAGGAGAAACCATACATGGAGTTGATAGCTACGGCTGATCTTGCTTTTGTAGTTGATAACCTGGGAGAGGGTATTCTCTTTCTGGATAGTGATCGGCATGTTATAACCATTAACCAGGCAGCGTTGAGAATGCTCGGACAGAAAGAGGCCTTCAATATCAAGGAAGACATTATTGACCAGCTCTGCCCTGCCCTGTTTCCGGGAGCCAGCTGTGCCAAGGAGTGTGAGCAAAGTGGCGTCTGCACATTGATGGCCAAGGATGCAGAAAAAGAGAAGGTTGAAGAGCTCAGTTTCACCAGTCTTGATGGAAAAAAGGTCACGCTTCAGATGCGGGCCATTACGCTCTCATCCAGCAAGCATCAGGCTCAAATAGCTATCCTGCTATCAGACTGCTCGCAGGCGCGCCAGCTTGAAGAAGAGGTGAAAGGTGTCAAAGCCCGTATCCGTGGCTTGCTGGAAAGTACAGGGATCGTCTCCTCGGATTCAACCTCCCTATAACGCCAAAAAAATATTAAACTGCAAAAGCAGTAAGGCACAAATCTATTTTTCATACAACGTGATTCGGCCATACAGTTTCTGAGTATGGGTTTTAAATCAATCTATCCTTGTTTTATCTATGTTCTTTGTGCCTTTGTGTCTGAAGGTGAATTGTGAAACAAGAGAGGCTCCCCTGGGGGATCGTGGTAAAATATCTTGTGCGTTTTGTATAGACCTTCCGGGCAAGAGATTAAACTGGCTACTGATCTTCACCATCATTCCGGCATCGTACTATCTGGCAGCATCCAGTTCATACCACTGCTCACTAAAACCTCTCTTCTCTCTGCTGACAGTTTTACATTTACGTTTACCGATTTTTCGCCTGCCTTCATCATTTAATACCTGAAGCTGGTGCCCATGGATTAGTAACGCTTCCGGATAAGAACGTTTTGCGTGCGGCAACTCTCTGACAAAAACAGGGGAAGGATCGTGCATACCGTTCCACCTGAACAGCTTGAAAGGCCCCCTGTTTTTTTTCGGCCCGGCTATAATAAAAAAACCTTTTCTAACGGGGTCATATGACATTGATCGCAGCCCCAGTCCGCCCAGATCAATATATACAGGCCTGGAGAACCGTGCCCTGGCTCCACTGTTTGACAGCAATGCATCAGGGTTTTTTAAATTCAGAATCAGTGCCTTGCCCTGCACAAGTGGATTGCGAAATCCGATCAGCAGCCCTCCCCGGTTCGGTGCTACGGCCAGTGCCTCAATATTCAGCCCTGCTTTCTTAGGCCCAAGCTCATCGACTTTCTTCTTGCCCAGCTGTGTTGCCTGCGCAATCAATTCAATCGTCTCCCTCGTTACCATACTGTTATCATCCCAGGACTCTCTCTCCAGCATATCCTGAACCAAATGATCATAACTACCGCCCCACTGCAATTGAAGTGTGGGTGGAGCATCTCTGATGTCAGTGGCAAACAGACGATACCTGTTATTCCGCTTCTTACCTTTTTTGCTTCTGCCATGAGAGCTGACCCAATAAATACGGTCTCCCGAACGGGCCGCATCCTCAATATCACTTTCATGATCAGGATTGCTGCGCAGATAGGAAGAAAAATTAAAACTTTGAACGGCCGTCATGGTTGAACCATCAGTGGTATATAACAAAAGAATTTCATCTTCATCATTGCCAACGATAAAATGTGAATCATCAACAGCTACGGCTGCGGAAGCATCGCACACACCCTGGTACCTCTGCTCCCCCGCCAGAGCAGTCAGGCAAAAGCTCCCGCATAGCAAAGAGAGTATGAATATCTGTATCATTGAAATCATTTTATCACTTTTGAGCCCTGCAACAGGACTATGATCTGCCCCTTTGGCTCACAGTTTGAGTGTATCAGTATTAGAAGAAGTTCAGGCTAACCACCACCATTTTCTCTCTGTGTATTCTACAATGCTTTGGTGAATGCGTCTGCATCTTTTTTCCACCGCCATGCAGTTCTCTTCTCAGGAAACTTGAATTTGCCATGCACCATTTGGTAAAGCTCAGGAGCGTCTCGAAAGTATTGATATGGCAATGCCCATCACGAGCAGCGTCATTGGCTTTATGCCCTGCTCGAAACTCCTTTTACCGGTTTAAATTGAAGAGGCGATGAATAGTCACTGTCCATCGTGCATTCACAGCAATCAGGATTTACGTTTTGCCCTTGGGTGTGCTGAATCATAAATCTCGGTCAGCTTAGCCATGTCAAGGTGAGTATAGCGCTCGGTGGTTCCCAGCGATGAATGCCCCAGCAGCTCCTGAATGGCACGCAGGTCAACACCTCCTGCCAGCAGATGCGTAGCGAAGGAGTGACGCAATCTGTGCGGTGTTACCGACATATCAGCACCCGTATCCAGCGCCCGTTTCTTCAACATCCGCTGTACACTGCGTGCGGTGAGCCTTCCACCACGCCGGTTCAGAAACAGTGCCGTTTCAGATATTGTGCCCGTCACTCGCTGCTCCAGGTAACCCTGCAGCAACCGCAGCACACCCTCCGGAACTGGAACAACACGCTCCTTTTTCCCTTTACCGAACACACGAAGCTCCGCGCCCTCCATACTGATATCATGAAGGTTGAGTCCAACCGTCTCAGATACGCGCAGGCCGCAGCCATACATCACCGCAAAAAGGGCAAGATCACGCTCTTCAGAGGATGAATCCGTAACATGCATCATCTGGCTGGTCTGTTCGGGGGGAAGTGTGCGCGGCAGCCGTTTCGGCTGTTTGGGAGGACGAATCCCGGCCGCTACATTCTTTTCGCACCAGCCTGACCGCATCGCCATATCAAGCAGCCCTCTCAGGGCTGAGAGCCTTCTGGCCAACGTAACCGGTGAGAGCCCCTGCCCGTAGCCGGCAACCATCCAGCCCTGCACATCATCTCTGGAGACATCCGTGACCGGAATATCCCCGCAGTGTTCGACAAAGCGGGTCAAATCTCTTTTGTAGTTGGAAACGGTGTGCGGTGATGCCAGTTGAACATCAGCGAGCTGTTTAATGTAGCGGGTGACCACCTCACTTAACTGCATAAATCTACTTACAGAGTACAGTCCGTGAACGGACTGTGATGATCGCTGGCAGGATGCTCATTGACCATTCCTCTAGGAATTTCCCTGACTGTTTTCTGCAAATTCGAAGCGGGATCCGCTCAGTGCCTTGGCCACATACATCGCCTGGTCAGCCTGCTCCACCAGCTGCTTCACAGAGATGTCTTTCGCCGCTGCTGAGAGGGCCACGCCCATACTCACGCTCGGCTTCTCACCCTGCACCTCAATCTCGGCACAACCACGAACGATATTGTTGGCAACCTCGCCAGCTTTCTCTCTCTCACAGCCCGGAAGCAGAAGAACAAACTCATCACCACCCATGCGAATCAATGGGTCCTTTGAGCGAATAAAGCTGCGTGCCTTGGCCGCGATCTCGGTAAGCAGATCGTCTCCAGCATCAGCTCCCAGCCGTTCATTTATCGCCCGGAAATCATCAATGTCAAAATAGAGGCAAGCTACGGGTGTATCCTTTCCAAACCATTGAGATAGCGGCTGATGGCTATGCGGCTGTAGAAAACGGCGATTATGTGTGCCTGTCAGAGAGTCGGTAATGGCGTGGCGGGCCAGCCGCTCACGTGCTACAGCGTTCTCAAGACTTAATCCAATCACCTGTGAAAGATGCTGTAGAAAATCTACACTTTGATCCGGTCCGAATCGATCAGCATCAACGGACCCGAGGCCCAGCACTCCGAATGGTTTCTCCGGGCTGCCAAGAATAAGCAATGCCAGTGAAGCCAGATGCTCATCCTGTTTTTCTAACCAGTCAAAACCTTTTTTGGGCGTAAGGTGTATCAGGCAAACATGCCGGCCAACCAGTCCCATATTAGCAATCTCACCCTTCTCAACCCAAACCAGGTCACGCTTGGAGAGGCCGTCCAGTTGGCAGTTTCCCATGAAACTGGAGCGATCCAGCCAGAAGCGAACCATGTCGAGGGAGAAGCCGGAGCGGAGGCCGCGCAGCAGCGCAAAGCAGAGGTCTTCCGAGTCGGTGGAAGAGAGAACTTTTGACTCCAGCTCAAAGAGACGGGTAAAGAGCCGCTCATTTTCACGAAGCCTCTTCATCACATCAGCAACATACTCCCGCAGTTCACGGTTCTCATCAGCCAGCTGCTGCATGCGACGACTGGAGAGGTCTTTTATCTCACCCTTTGCCACGATTCCCCTCCCCTTTTGAACCGGTCATGGAGTAACGCTCTCCTCAATCAACACCTGCCACTCTCCATCACTCTCGCTTCGTGCAAGGTAGATGCGCTTACGGGTGGTATCCTGGTAGTTACTGGAGCGATAGTGCTGATTAAACTCTGCAACCACCATTTCACCTTCCGGCCAACTGTTCGGATCGTGAATCAGGCTGAGGTCCGATATCGAAACATCGATGAATGATTTGTTGCTGTTAACACGCCGTTTGTACCGCTTCCACCCTGCCAGATTACGTTTCCCTGATCGAAAAGCGTTATGATAATGGCTCAGGTAAGCCTCTGTATCCAACGAACTCCAGTCCTGCTTCCACTGGTTCAGAACAGACTTGACCGAATTCAACAGGGCGCTCTGTCTCTCCTTCTGATCGAAGACAAAATTCTCGCCAACAATAACCCAGCTCTGCTTCAAATACACATGCTCTGCCATTGCCAGAAGGCGATTATTCGGCAACGCAAAGCAGCCACGGGTATCCTGCGGTGGCCGTCTTCCAACACCAATCGGATAACCATGCATCCAGATACCATGACCGTTCTTATGGTGCAGCCGATCCAGTTCATTCGGATAGTCGATCGGGAATGCGACCGGCCCATAACGAGCCTCCAGCTCGTGGTTATCCAACCGCCTTACAAAACGATAGACACCATTGGGCGTTCGGGCATCCCCGCGCTTCTGTTTATCCCCGCCTTTTGCACCGGTCACGATATACTCATCCGCAACACGTTCAAATTCACCACCACTGTTACGCTCATAAACAAACATTCGTGAACGTGCCTTATCTACCAGAAAAACACTCTTAATATCCGCACCCAGCTGCAACAGATGAAGTGGGCTGCCGTAGACGCCATCAAGCTGATCAATAAAGGCATTCAGGCGAACATTGGCCTCCCCAAGGCCGGATGAAAGATCTGCGTTTTCAAGACTCTCCTTCTCGTGCTGTAACCCACGCGCATAGGTTCCGGCCCTCGCAACGGCCAGGACTGCAGACTGCCTGTGCGCCTCAGCCTCCAGCAGTGCAATCAGAGGATCGTTGTTTGACTCCTCATGCTTCAGATAGTCCAGTGCCCGCTCGGGGGATCCTTCCTTGAGCGCCAGAGTTGCTTTTAGAACCTGCTGCTCCGATGCAGGAAGTGCTTTAACAGCATCCGACTCTCCAGAGTCCAGTGCCATCATGGCTCGCTGATCCGCTGGCAATGGCCCCTCTTCAGCAATGGCCAGAGCCGAGCCGGTCAGAAACAGTAGGGCTCCGATAAAACAGTTGATCATAACACAGAAACCTCGCTGACAATTTTCCATTCGTTATTATACAATTTCATCTCCAATCGCTTAAAATCGTCACCATTGTAGCTGTTTGAACGGAATTTTTGAAAAAAATCTATGCTCGCTCTCTTTCCTGACAGATCAACAGTTATTTTCAGATCAGTTA
>JAJRVG010000179.1 GCA_021545595.1 Zetaproteobacteria bacterium
ACTCGACTTTTAGTCTCTTTTTTCGTACTCTGCGACCGGATTAAGAAGCTCCAATAGTGAGGTGAAAGCATGGCACAAGAAGCAATACTGGCTTTGGCGGATGGACGAATCTTCCGTGGTCAGGCTTTCGGTGCCATTGGTGATAGCGTCGGAGAGGTCTGTTTCAACACGTCACTCACAGGTTATCAGGAGATTCTCACCGACCCCTCCTACACCGATCAGATTATCACCTTTACCTACCCGCATATCGGCAATGTCGGCACCAATGCTGATGATTATGAGTCCGAAGCCGCTTCTGTGCGCGGTTGCATTGTTCGCGCACCGGCCCGTATCACCTCAAACTATCGTTCCGAATCCGATTTTGACACCTGGCTGAAAGAGCAGAATGTAGTTGGCATTGCCGGTATTGATACCCGTGCACTGGTACGCCACCTGCGTGACAATGGTGCCCAGAATGGTGTGATTGCCTCCAATGGCATGAGTGAAGAAGATGCGGTTGCCAAGGCTAATGGCTGGGAAGGTCTGGAGGGGCGTGATCTGGTAGGGCAGGTGAGTTGTGATGAAGCCTCTGTCTGGGCACCGGACGGGGGGCAGGGCACCTACGACATTGATGCAGCTGAGTATCGCAACGTGGAAGCTGACAAGCATGTGGTTGCTTTTGATTTCGGTTGCAAGCGCAACATCTACCGCAAACTTTCCGACCGTGGCCTGAAGGTCTCCATTGTCCCGGCACAGACTTCAGCTGCTGAAATCATGGCGATGAATCCCGATGGTATTTTTCTCTCCAACGGCCCGGGCGATCCGG
This sequence comes from Zetaproteobacteria bacterium, assembly GCA_021545595.1. Classification (GTDB taxonomy): domain Bacteria; phylum Pseudomonadota; class Zetaproteobacteria; order Mariprofundales; family Mariprofundaceae; genus WSZY01. Next base: position 806 of record JAJRVG010000179.1, read on the forward strand.
CTGCTGTTGGTTATGCGGTTGAAGAGATTCGCAAGCTGTTGGATAGCGACACCCCGATTTTCGGTATCTGCATGGGCCATCAGCTACTCTCCCAGGCGCTGGGTCTCTCCACCTTCAAGCTCAAATTCGGACACCGTGGTGGCAACCATCCGGTAAAGGATGAGACCACCGGCAAGATCGAGATCACCAGTCAGAACCACGGCTTTGCCGTGAGCGATGACAATGTTCCTGCCAATGTTGAGATCACGCACCGTTCACTCTTTGACGGTACGGTTGAAGGGTTGAAAGTGAAAGGCAAACCGATCTTCTCTGTGCAGTACCACCCGGAAGCAAGCCCGGGCCCACATGATGCGGATTACCTGTTTGATCGTTTTGCAGAGCTGATCAGAAACTGACTACTGGTTGAAATCGAAGGCAGCCATTCACCTTCTGAGTGTCTGCTTCCAGCATTCATTGCCTTGGAAACAATTAAGTATTGTATCTCCGGACTCTTCTTTGGGTGGAACTTTTCCTAGTTCATTAAGGGGTTCTTCCCAAGATAACAAGTGGTCTCATTGCATTTTTTACATTTATAGTGAAAATTGAGAAGTCCATGATTAACACCTGCTGATGCTCTCGGGTTGCTTGTACCAGAAGGCTCTATGTCGCTGCTACCGCAATGCTCGCATACAATTGAAGGAATTGTGTCGAGACGCTTCTCTATCGCCTCAATTCTGTCTGGCATATCTAAGACTCGTTTTATGGCTGGGATTTCTTTAAGGGCATTCCACACTTTTTCTTTGAAGTCCATGTTTTACTCCTGCGCGTCAAGGCTGGCTTTATTTTTACCACCCGGCAACTACCAGCAGAGAGATTTGATGCTTGTGTTGCATCGACCGTTTGAAGTGGCTGCCAAAAGCGGACATTCAGTATCGATGAGCGGGTGGCCTAACGTTTAAGCGCCGCGGGAGCTGTTGCTAATAATGGATAAGTCTCTAGTAGAGCACCGTGTGCAATGGTTTTTCGATTACTGTTGATATCGAGATTGAAGCGCGGCAGCAAGATATTCCATCATACTTGGGTCAGGTTCCTCCGAGGGAAGGGGAATAATAGTTTTGATCCATTGCAGTGTACTAGAAGTGCGATCCATAGCCTCATTGTCCCCAACATCTGTATGAAATGTCATAAGTGTTCGTAACGACATTACAATTCCATTGAGAATTTCCTTGTCGCCTTCGTTCTTCAAAAAATCAGACGCCACCTTATCGATTGTTGTGTCAGATATGTTGTCATGCTCTGATGATGCCTCTTGTCCAAATAACCGATTAGTCACTGCCGCCGCTAGTCTTCCGGCTTTTTCTTGGTCGGACTCCTCTTCAAAATCGCGCCGTAGTTTCCGGTAAACTGAGATTGATATACTGTTTGAATATTCTAACATTCTTTTGAAAAGTCTTTTCTTCATGAATCCAAACATACGCCTCGCTCCTAATCACTTTTGAAAAACACACCCTTTATCGTTTTGACATACTATAGCCCAAGTTCCCAATGACCGCTTTTGGCTGCCGGAAGCCATTATTCTCATTGATTCAGGATGGCATGACCAAAAAGCACCCCCGAAGGAATACTTTTTAAATCGTAGCCAAATGGATCGCCTGACTATTTCTGTGCAGACAACCAGCGCTCGGCATCCAGTGCAGCCTTGCACCCTTCACCGGCTGAAGTGATTGCCTGACGATAGACCGAGTCAGCCACATCACCAGCTGCAAAGACACCATCCACCGAAGTAGCTGTACTCTTATCCCTGGTGATCAGGTAGCCGGTATCGTCCATTTCCAGCTGCCCCTTCACAAAATCGGTATTTGGCTTATGACCGATGGCAATGAAGACGCCATGCAGATCGATATCCTTGGTAGAGCCATCAACTGTGGACTTGATACGCATGCCGGTCACACCACTATCATCACCGAGCACTTCATCAAGCACACTGCTCCATGCCATCTCAACATTCTCACAAGCGAAAAGATGATCCTGCATGATCTTTTCTGCTCTTAATTCATCCCGGCGGTGAACCACGGTCACCTTGCTACAGATATTGGAGAGATAGATCGCCTCCTCCACTGCCGTATCACCGCCACCGATGACCGCCACCTCCTTATCACGATAGAAGAATCCGTCACAGGTGGCACAGGCGGATACACCGCGGCCGGAGAACGCCTCCTCCGATGGCAGGCCGAGATACATGGCTGAAGCACCGGTCGCGATAATCAGGGCATCGCATGTGTAGCTGCCTTCATCTCCCTTAAGTGTGAAAGGGCGGCTGGAGAGATCAGCTTCATTAATATGATCCCAGATGATTTTAGTGCCGAAGCGTTCGGCCTGTGCCTGAAAGTCAGCCATCATCTCAGGCCCCTGAACACCATCTTTGTACCCCGGATAATTATCCACGTCAGTTGTTGTGGTCAGCTGCCCACCGGGCTGAATGCCCTGAATCACCACAGGGTTCAGGTTGGCACGCGCCGCATAGATGGCAGCGGTATAACCGGCAGGGCCGGAACCCAGAATAATTAAGTGGTGGTGTTGAACGTCTGACATGAACATCTCCTTGAATAGGATGTGTAACCTAGCCATGAATGGTCATGAATCAACCGGATTTCAATAGGTATCATTTTTAAAATCTCACTACGAAGAAGAGATGAACCACAAAGACATAAGGTGAATTCGGCCTCTGGCCGAAGAGAGGATACCCTGGGGTACAAAGACACAAAGTAAGAAGGTGGGGCATAGAACGGTTTTTTTACCACTACGGTCCCACTTATTCGATTGCGTCATGTCGGACTAATAACGTCATGCCGGGCGTGACCCGGCATCCATGGATTCCAGCGTGCGCTGGAATGACGGGAGTGGTCTTAGTGGGTTCTCGCTTTCGCGGGAATGACGAACAGGTCAATTGGGTATTGATGTCCATCACACTTCAGATCAGCGGAACTCACGATGGTGCAATAGCTTCCAGACATGCACCTTACATTATCTGGGACAGCAGTGGTTTTTTTTACCCTTTGTGGCTTCGTACCCCAGGGTATCCTCTCTTCGGCCAGAGGCCGAATTCACCTTATGCCTTTGTGGTTAGATGCTTTTCTTTGATTTACAGAAGAAAAATGGTTGCCAGACCAAGGAAAGAGAGGAAACCGACCACATCGGTTACCGTGGTCAAAATGGTGCCGGATGCCAATGCCGGGTCGATGTTGATCCTCTGCAGTGTCAGCGGAATCAGGGCTCCGGAAAGGCCCGCCGCAATCAGATTTATCATCATCGCCACAGCAATCACCATACCGAGTTTAGCTCCCAGCTCAGGGAACCAGAACGAAGCAACAACGCCCATCACGATGGCAAA
>JAJRVG010000180.1 GCA_021545595.1 Zetaproteobacteria bacterium
GTTGGGCTCATTAATCCACTCCACGGGAATTTCGGTAATTTTGTAGCCCAGCCTTGATGCGAGAAAGAGCAACTCCACATCAAAGCTGAAACCTTCCAGTTTTTGTCTGGAGAAAATATCTTCGGCTGCTTTGGCTGTGAATGCTTTAAAGCCGCACTGGGTATCTTCCATCCTGAGCCCGACAATCGAGCGCATGATGAAGTTGAAGCTTTTTCCCATATGTTCACGCAGCCAGGACTGGCTTACAGAGATGTCGGACTCCGGGTGCTGGCGTGATGCAATGATCACCTCGGAACCCTCATCAATGGCAGCCAGTACCTTTTCCGCTTCCCTGATATGGGTGGAGTGGTCAGCATCCATGAAGAGGCGGATATCACCGCCTGCCTCAAGCATACCGCGCTTGACGGCAGCACCTTTGCCACGATTCTGCGGTTGAACAAGAATTTTCAGGTGGGGGTGGGAGGCGATCATGTCGCGGGTTTTTGCCACGGTCTCATCACTGCTGCCATCATCCACAACAATAATTTCAAAACTGTCTGCTAACTGTTCAGTCAACCAGCCATATGCCTCTTCAAGCGTGGAGGGGAGACGTTCGGCTTCATTAAAGGCCGGGATAATGACGGAAAGTTTCATGCGTTTCTTTAACCCTGATCTCTCTCTTAATGGCGCTTGCTATCAGGCGTGATGATATACATCAAATAGCCGCCCTGATCGATATGGGGGGTGACCCCTTCAAGTTGGGCGATATCTCCGGCTGACTCGCTTCGCATCACCATGGCATAGGGTGCGGTTGCGGTTGAGACAACTGCTGCACCTTCATCATTGAGAAGAATTCTGTATGGCCTGCCGGAGTAGAATGAGATCGACGGAGCGTTAAGATTATAGCTATAGACAGGCATTTCTGCCGGCAGTCTCTGAACCTCATCGGCAATCCGCATGGTCGGTGCCTGAATCAGGTTTCCGGCAAAGCCTCCGAGTCCGATCAGAAGTGTACTCTGCAGAACAATGCCGGTGACAGTGAAGCGAAACAGGTGGTTGCCTGAGGCCTTTCGACTACAGAGGAGCAGCCAGAAGACGCAGGCCAACAACAGAATGCCAGCCAGAGATATCCATATGGATGGCGTAATATCCTGTGAGACGATGGCAATGGCCCGGGGGTGACGAACCAGTTCTATCAGTTGCGGGTAGATGGCGGGAAGAGCTATCAATGCCAGAGCCAGCGGAAATAGAATAGCAGCACTGCCCAGGTAGATCGATTTCGGTACGGCTGAATTCACACCACGATAAAACAGTGCAGCAGCAATGATCAGGGCAGTGCCCGGATAGATGCTGGAGATGTAGTGCGGCAGCTTTGTCTGGGCAAAGGTGAATAGAACAATGACCAGTAGTGTCCATATGATACCGAGCCTGACAATGGCTGGCAGGGTCTCACGGCTATGCCTGTTCCAGCCAGATCTGCTTCCCCAGATTACCCATGCCAGCCAGGGAAGAACAGAGGCAGCAAAGACCACCAGATAGTAGTGCCAGCCACCACCATGCCCCTGCATCGGATTCATGGCGCGACCGATGTTGTGCACCATGATAAATTCATAGAGGAAGCCGGAGCCGTGGTTGATCAGAATCATCAGATACCACGGTGTTGCAGTAACCAGAAAGAGGCCAAGAGCCGGCAGCCATGGGATCGCTCTCAATGTGTTGCCCAGATCTTTTACCAGCAGGCGGTCAATGACAATCACCAGCACGGGAATCACCACACCAACCGGGCCTTTGATACTGACAGCCGCACCCATCATGGCTGCGGTGATCAGTGCATCCCTGCGGTCACCAAGCTGGCGCCAGAGGAAGTAGTAGAGAAGCGTGGCGGCAATAAAAAAGTTGAGCACTGCATCGAGAATTGCTGCATGGCCGAGCAGTCCCACTTCAAGCATGGTCAGGAAAATTACGGCTGCTGCAAGGCCGAAAGCGGAGGAGTGAATACGTCTGCCGAAATGGAGCAGCAGTAGTGAGGTGAACAGGGTGAAAACCCCTGATGGGAGGCGTGCGGCAAATGCGTTTTCACCAAACAGCATGAAGGAGGTATCCATCAGGTAGTAGGTGAATGGCGGCTTTTCAAAAAACTGCATGCCATTGGCAGTGGGTACGATCCACTCACTGTGGCGCATCATATCAATGGCCGTCTGTGCATAGATGGTCTCATCATAATCAAATAGAGGAGCCAGCCCCAGCGAAGGCAGGGTCAGGAGTGCCCAGAGCAGTAGCAGCCACCAGGCGTAGTGTTCGTCAGAGATGTCGGAGACTCTTTTCATGCACCACCCTGATTGAAATCGGGAGAACTCTAAAGAACATCTGAAAAAGCAGATCCAGGAACTTTTTCATTATGCAAAGTCAAAAGCACGGTTTTGACTTTACTCACAAAATCAGGCACTTGCGTTGCATGATTTTGGCAGCCCATCCATGGGCTGCATGGTTGCTCTGAGTTTTCCAGAGCAACCCTAAGGGCTTATCCGGCAATATCCACGTTTGTTTCATCGCGTGAATGGGTGTGGTAAATTGCTGCGCA
>JAJRVG010000181.1 GCA_021545595.1 Zetaproteobacteria bacterium
GAGCTCTCAGAGCGACATGCGTAAGCAGCAAGAATCGACTCATAGCTGTCACTCACTGTCTGGCAGCTCCCATCATTTCAACCACTTCACGTGCTACCAGAGCCGGCTCAACCGCCTGAAGAACAGGCCTGCCGACAACGAGATAGTCCGAACCGGATTCAATGGCATAACCGGGATCGGCGATACGCTTCTGATCCTGCGCATCCTGGCCTCCCCAGCGAATACCGGGGGTCACCGCAATAAAACCGGCTCCACATGCCTGCTTAATTGCAGCAACCTCATGCACGCTGCAAACAACACCATCAAGCCCCGCATCCTGTGCCATACGTGCGCGCTCCAAAGCCACACGCATCGCACCTTCGGCCGACATCGGATCACTGGTCAGCACCGTAACTGCAATCAGTTTCATCTCCGGAAACTCCGATGCTGCCTCCGATGCCCGTTTTAGCATGTCAGGACCACCACCGGCATGGACATTGAGCATCTGTACACCCAGTTTTCCAGCGCTCTCTACCGCTTGGGCAACAGTATTCGGGATATCGTGAAATTTCAGATCGAGAAATATTTTGTGCTCTTCCGCCAGCTTTCTGACAAGCGCCGGGCCTTCGGCCACAAAGAGGCGAAGCCCCACTTTCAACCATCCCGCTTCACCGCCAATCTTCTCCCGCATGGCCAGAGCTATCTCCATATCCGGCACATCCAGAGCCACCATGAGTCTGTCTCGCATTAACTCATCTCGCATCTATAATACTTCCTCTCGAATGGCATGCATGCTTCCCCAAGCATGGCACTGGGGACACTGCCAGCGAAGCTCTACAACCTCTACGCCACACTCGTGACAGACAAAGCGTTTCATCTGAGCCCGCCACTGGGCAGCATGGAGGGATAGAGACTCATACTCAGCACTCTCAATAGCCGCCAGCCGCAGAGATGTACGCAGCGTTGAAGCGGACAGACCAAGAGCTCTCTTCAGCTTCTTCAGATATTCAGGCTTCTCAATACTCTCCAGCCACGTCAGCGCCAGCTCCTCATCTTTCCCATCTTGCCAGAACCGCATCAAGACCTCGTAACCATACTTCTGGTAAAATTTGCGGTTTGCAAGAATAGCTGGAACCAATAGATGAACATGTTCGGATGCAGCATCCCACATCTGCTGTAGCGCCTCTTTGACCCTGGTAAAATCACTCTGGTCGAGATAAAGGGTAATGAGAACGATATGGGCATGTGCACATGCCCTGTCAAGCGCCAAAGCCTTCTCTGCACGTTTCATTGCCCCATCAGAATCCTCAGCGATACAGGAGGCAGCCATCTCGGCAAGGAGGTAAGCACGGTGGAGGTGGAGGGAATCGCCCTGAATCTGCTCCAGTCGAGAGAGCAGCGCCTCAGCTTCTGTCCATTCACTGCTCAGCTCACGAATACGAAGACTCGCCTCCAGAGCTCCGATATGATCGGACTGCAGGGTAAGTGCTTTCTCATACTGACGCAGTGACCGATCCAGCAGTCCACCGACCTGAAAATCTTTCCCCAGTGCCAGGTGAGCCTGCAGATACAGATCTTTCGCAACATCAGGGCGGGCGAGAATATTCTGGTGAATACGGACAGCACGGCCAATTTCGCCCTTGGCGCGGAACATCTCACCCAACGCCATGTAAACATCTGCAGCTTCGGACCGCAGGCGCGCGACCTGTACCATCTCCTGCAACGCCAGATCAGGTTCATCGGAAAGAAGGTAGTTGATGCCTCGCAGCAGTGGCGATACACGATCATCCTCACGCTGCCTCTCTGACACTTCATCATCCTGAATCTGGCGCCAGTAGAGCGCTGCCATCACCAGCAGTGCAGCCGCTATCAGGCTCATCAACAGGGTTGTCATTGGATAGTCACATACCGAACGGAACTAAACAGTTCGGCGGAAACCTGGCTTTCAAAGTAACTCAAACAGGCTGAAACAGCTCTCCGGTTCTGAAAATGATCATCAGACATCATCTTGCAGCGGAATGTTACGAAGATTTTCAACTTCCTGATTCAGTAACTCATTCTCTTTGCGAAGGTCAGATATCTCCTGTTTATGCTTACGCCGGGAGAAACTTAAGGAGACCATTCCTCCAATAAATCCAAGAAGAAATGCGCCGAATATTGGGATATAGAGGGGTAGATGGTCACTGGTCAGGCCTGCAACAGCGATCTGCACCGGGGTCATATTGGAGAGAGCAAACATGGTGGCGAAGGAGGTAAGAACCAACAACACCAATACATTTATCCAGTTTATGCCCATACTTTGCCTCATTGAGTTCAGTCACCGAGTGTGATCACCTGTTATGATCTACACGCTCACGCAACTCTTTACCCGGTTTGAAGTGAGGGACAATTTTTCCCGGCACCTGGACAGACTCGCCAGTCTTTGGATTTCGGCCAATGCGTGGGTTTCGGCGCTTGGTTGTAAAGCTGCCAAACCCCCTGAGTTCAACGCGGTCACCATTTGCCAATGCATCTGAGATAGCATGGAAAATTTCATTCACAACCACTTCGGCTTCACGCCTGGTAATCTCACCATAACCATCTGCAATGATCTCTACCAGCTCAGATTTGGTCATATCTTCCTCCTTACCACCCCACTAACTTAGACTATTTTAATATTTTGGCAATCCAAAAAACCGGTAAACCCTTACTTTTTATCCAGAAGTTTACGCTGAAGCTCCAGTGCCAGGGCCGAAGGAGCCTGCTCACTACTCAGCTCCTGGCGATAACTGCGCATCGCTTGCCGCTCTTCATCATGCAGCAACTGCCGGATGGAGAGGTCTACCTGCCTGCGCTTGCGATTGATCTCAATCACCTTGGCCTCAACCTCCTCTCCAGCTTTCAAGGCATCATGGTCACGTGGCACTTCGCGCAGAGCCAGTCGCGCCTGAACACCGTCTGCAAGCTCTACCATGGCCGCGCCTGAATTCAGCTCAATAACTTTACCTTTAACGACACCACCGCGCTTAACTCCGGAGAGAAAAACTTCAAACGGGTCGTCAGAGAGTTGCTTTATACCGAGAGAAATGCGCTGGCGTTCAATGTCTACACCCAGCACCACAACCTCGACCTCCTGCGATTTTGAATACGCCTTAATCGCTTCATCCCCCTCCTTCTCCCATGAGAGATTGCCGATATGGACCAGCCCATCCAGATCAACGGTAAGGCCAACAAAGAATCCAAAATCGGTTATGTTCTTAATTTTACCACTAATTTTAGAACCGACCGGATGATCCGCCAGCCATGCCTGCCACGGGTTATCACTCACCTCTTTCAGGCTGAGCTTAATACGACGGTCTTCCGGCTCAATAGCGAGCACAGCCACATCAACCACATCGCCTTCGCTCAACACTTCTGTCGGCTTTACATCTTTTCGTGTCCAGCTCAGTTCTGAACGGTGAATCATCCCCTCAATGCCGGGCTCCAGCTCAACAACTGCCCCAAAATCAAGCAGCTTTCGAACTGTTCCAGTCAGGCGCATACCCGCCTCATAAGTAGAAGAAGCCGACATCCATGGATCTTCCTGCAATGATTTCATAGAGATTGAAACCTTGCCGGTTTCGGCATTCAGCTTCAGCACTTCGGCAGAAACAGCCTGCCCTACAGAGAGTATTTCACTCGGATGTTCGATCCGCCGCCATGCCATGTCAGAGACATGCAACAACGCATCAATGCCACCAATATCCACAAAGGCACCAAAACCTGTCAGACGCTTCACTCTGCCTGTCACCCTGTCACCAACTGCCATGGTCTCAAGCAGCCTGGCTCGCTTGGCCTGCTGCTCTTTTGCCATAGGCTGCTTACGTGACACCACAATATTTTCAGGCCTGTGTGTTGCCTCGATAATGGCTACCTGACACATCTGACCAATCAGTGCCTCCGCAGCGATACGGACATCAATATCTGTCTCTGAACGAGGCATGAAAGCCTCAAGGCCACCCAGATTCACACGGAAGCCACCCTTCACCTCTCTCAACACGGTCGCCTCAACAGTCTCACCTGATTCCAGCGCCGCATCAATACCACTCCAGAGCTCCCGACGACGTCCCTCAAGGACGGAGAGGCGCACACCGTCCCTGCCCCCGGCAGATGTCACCATGACATCAATCTCATCGCCCACAGTCGGCAGGTCACTGCCGATGGTTTCAAACTCACTGATATTGACGGTGCCCTCATTCTTTCCGCCCACATCCAGCGTCACCACTTCCGAATCAACACTCACCACGAAGCCTTTTATGCTCTCGCCCCTCTTCAATACGGGTTTCTCTTTCAATGATGCCTCGAATAGCTGCTTAAAAGATTCCTCTTCAACTACGGTCGGCACAGCAGCATCCTCTGCTCTCTTGTTTTCTTCAGTTAAGTTCTGTTCATCCATGATTGTTTCAATTCCAATTTATTTTAGTTTTGTTCTATTTCTTTCACACTTAGTCACACTTTCTACCTAAGCGATTGTCTAGCATGACTTTTTCAACTAATCAGTCTGCGTCGCTCCAGCACGGCCAGTATCCGATCTACCACCTCATCAATCCTCATCGTTGTAGAATCAATTTCAATGGCATCCTTTGCTCTCTCAAGCGGCGAACAGTCACGTCCGCTGTCACGTGCATCACGCGCTTTCAGATCATCAACAATCTGATCAAGCGTAACTTCCGCATCACTCTGCTGCAACTGCACCCAGCGCCTGCGTGCCCGCTCCCGATGCGAAGCAGTCAAAAAAAACTTGGCCTCAGCATCGGGCAGGACAACCGTTCCGATATCCCGTCCATCCATAACACAACCCGAAGCGGCAATTTTACGTTGCAGTTCAAGAAGCTGTTTACGAATCGCAGATATTGCCGCCACCTTTGATGCATAGGCGCCGACATCCTCACCACGTAACAGCGGAGTGCAATCCCTATTTTCAAAAAATATCCCCTCTGCACGCCAATCCATCTCTGCAACAGCGCTGTCAACCGCTGCGACAACTGCCGGTTCATCATTCAGATCAATACCCAGATCATTCACCCGCCAGCCAAGAAAGCGGTAGAGCAGGCCTGTATCCATAACAACCAGCCCAAGCGCTTTCCCCACCATCGTCGCAATCGTGCCCTTACCGGAGCCGGAAGGGCCGTCAATGGCGATACGCAGTCCTTCAACGGGTATCCATTCACTCACAACCGGGCATCATCCCAGCGAACATTCATGCCCAGCTCCTGCGCCAATGGCACAAAATCAGGGAAAGATGTGGCAATCGCTGCTGCATTCTCGATAGTGATCTCTGCACCGGCACACTGGGCTGCCACGGCCATGGCCATGGCAATACGATGATCACCTTCCGCATTCACGCTGCAGGCACCATCCAATACTCCTCCTTTGATCTGCAGGCCATCAGGCTGCTCCTCAATATCGGCTCCGGCAGCGATCAGAGCTCTGGCCATCACAGCAATCCGGTCGGACTCCTTCACCCTGAGCTCTTCAGCTTCTGACAACACAAATTCACCATCCGCCAGTGATGCGGCTGCAAAAAGAACCGGAAACTCATCAATCGAATCGGGTACATCGGCAGGGTTCACATCGATACCCGCCAACTGTTGATATGTAACATGAATGTCTGCTACAGCCTCTTCACCAACACTCCCTTCATTCTGCAGTTCCATCTGCCCGTTCATGTCTGAAAGAATCCTGCTCCAGCCGTTACGCAACGGGTTCATACCGATACGCTCCAGGATAATATCTGAGCCTGGAACCAGAGAAGCCGCAACGGCAAAAAAACTTGCTGAAGAGGGATCTGCCGGAATATGGATCGGCGCTTCCGGTGCAGTCAGTTTTCCAGTCGGGTTGAGGTGAATCACACCCGCTTCATCGACGTGAACAGGCTGGCCAAACAGTGGCAACATCCGCTCTGTGTGATCACGGGTCGGGCGAGGTTCAGCCACAGTGGTCCCACCATCGGCAAACAGGCCTGCCAGTAGCAGACACGACTTCACCTGCGCACTGGCAATCTCTGAGACATAATGAATGGCTTTCAGCGCACCGCCCTTAATCGTAATCGGTAGCAGATTACCGCCATCGCCACCATCAATGAGCGCCCCCATCCTGCGCATTGGATCAACCACCCGCTTCATAGGGCGTTTGCAGAGTGACACATCGCCGGTCATCGTGGTGGTGAAAGATTGTCCGGCCAGCACACCTGTCATCAGTCGTACGCAGGTACCGGAATTACCGGCATCCAGCATCCCTGAAGGCTGTTTCAACCCATGCAGACCCACACCATGAACACGCAGCGACGTCTTCTCACCGTTGAGCCACTCGATCGTAACCCCCATATCCATAAACATCCGGGCCGTAGCCAGATTATCCTCACCGGGCAGAAAACCGTGGATCTCAGTTATGCCGTCGGCCAGTGATGCCAGCATAACAGCACGGTGAGACATCGACTTATCACCAGGAACAGTGACCCGCCCTTTCAGCGCTCCGGCTGCCGGA
>JAJRVG010000182.1 GCA_021545595.1 Zetaproteobacteria bacterium
GAGCGGTTGAGTTCAGGTGACCTGACAGAGATGATGCCTTCTGATCTGATCAATGCAAAACCATTGATTGCATCGGTGAAGGAGTTCTTCGGCTCATCCCAGCTCTCTCAGTTTATGGATCAGACCAACCCGCTCTCTGAGGTGACTCATAAACGCCGCCTCTCTGCACTCGGCCCCGGCGGCCTTTCACGTGAGCGTGCTGGCTTCGAAGTGCGTGACGTGCATCCGACTCACTATGGTCGTCTATGTCCGATTGAGACGCCTGAAGGTCCGAATATCGGCCTGATCAACTCACTCTCCTGCTTTGCCAAAGTGAATGCTTTTGGTTTTATCGAAACACCTTACCGCAAGGTGGTTGATGGCAAGTTGACCAAAGATGTGGTTTATCTGTCCGCCATTGATGAGGCAGGGCACACGATTGCACAGGCGAATGCCAAGGTTGATGATAAGAACAGCTTTATCGCTGATATGATCCAGTGTCGTCAGGATGGCGACTTTATCATGGCTGCACCAATCGATATTGATTACATGGATATTACACCATCGCAGCTTGTCTCGGTTTCAGCCGGTCTGATTCCATTCCTTGAACATGATGATGCAAACCGCGCACTGATGGGTTCCAACATGCAGCGTCAGGCTGTACCACTGGTTCGTGCTGAAAAGCCACTGGTTGGCACAGGCATGGAAGCCGAAGTCGCACGCGACTCCGGCGTAACCGTTATTGCACGTAGGGGCGGCTCTGTAGAGAGCGTTGATGGCAGCCGAATTGTTGTTCGTGTAAATGATGATGAGCAGGCTTCCGGTGAACCAGGTGTGGATATCTACCGCCTGTTTAAGTATCGCCGCTCCAACCAGAACACCTGTTTTAACCAGCGTCCGATTATCAAGGCCGGTGATCTGGTGCGCAAGGGTGACATCATTGCAGACGGTCCGTCGACTGATCTGGGCGACCTGGCACTGGGACGTAATGCACTGGTGGCGTTGATGCCATGGCGTGGTTACAACTTTGAGGATGCAATTGTTATCTCTGAAAAGCTGGTGAGAGATGATGTCTATACATCAATTCATATCGAAGAGTTTGAGTGCGTTGCACGCCAGACCAAGCTGGGTGATGAAGAGATTACGTGTGATATTCCGAATGTGGGTGAAGAGGCATTGCGCCATCTGGATGATTCGGGTGTTGCCTATGTTGGTGCGGAAGTAAAAGCCGGCGATATTCTTGCGGGTAAGATTACACCGAAGGGTGAAACCCAGCTCTCACCGGAAGAGAAGTTGCTGCGTGCCATCTTTGGTGAAAAGGCATCTGATGTTCGTGATTCATCTCTGCGCATCAAGCCGGGCGATGAGGGCGTTGTTGTTGACGTTCAGGTATTTACCCGTCGGGGTGATGAAAAAGATGACCGTGCCAAATCTATCGAAGAGATGGAAGTGGAGCAGCTCTACGCCGACAAGGAAGATGAGCGGCGGATTCTTGAAGGCAACGCTATGATTCGTCTTCAGGGCATCATGGCTGGTCAGAAAGCTGCAACCGTTAAAGGCCTGAAGAAGGGTGCTGATGTTACTGCCAAGCATCTGGAGTCGCTTGCACTGCGTGACCTCTCTGCAGCATCTGTTGCCAATGACGGGATCAATGAGCGGGTTGCTGAAATTCTTGAGAGCATGGACAGAGAGCGTGCAAAGCTTGAATCCCGTTTCGAGGAGAAGGTTGGCAAAGTTCGCGAAGGCTCGGAACTGAAGCCAGGCGTGATCAAAATTGTAAAGGTTTTTGTTGCTGTAAAACGCAAGCTTCAGCCGGGTGACAAGATGGCTGGCCGCCACGGTAATAAGGGCGTGATTTCGGTCATTGTTCCGGAAGAGGATATGCCGTTTACCGAAGATGGTACACCGGTAGATATCTGCCTCAACCCATTGGGTGTTCCTTCACGAATGAATATCGGACAAATTTTTGAGATTCATATGGGCTGGGCTGGCCATGAGCTGGGCCGCAGGCTGGGCGAGATGGTTCGCACTGAATTCAAACAGAATGAGGTGCGTAGTTTCCTGCTGGATATCTATGCTGAAGACACAGCTGCCTGCAAGACTATTAAGGCTCTGAAAAAAGATGAGCTGGTTGAGCTTGTGAATAATCTCAAGGGCGGCATACCGATTGCAACACCGGTATTTGATGGTGCGAAAGAGCACCATGTTAAGCGGATGCTTGAGCTTGCGGGGGTTTCACCGACAGGTCAGACCACGCTGTATGATGGTCGTACAGGTGATGCATTTGATCAGGCGGTAACGATTGGGCAGATGTATATTCTTAAGCTGCACCATCTGGTGGATGAGAAAATTCATGCCCGTTCAACCGGCCCGTACTCACTGGTTACCCAGCAGCCGCTGGGTGGTAAGGCCCAGTTTGGTGGCCAGCGTTTCGGTGAGATGGAGGTATGGGCGCTGGAAGCATATGGCGCGGCATACACCCTGCAGGAGATGCTCACCGTTAAGTCTGATGATGTTCAGGGTCGTACCAAGATGTATGAATCCATTGTGCGTGGTGATCTAACCTTTGAGGCGGGAATTCCGGAGTCATTCAATGTGATGACGAAGGAGCTGAATGCTCTGGGCATTGATCTTGAGATGGTTAAAAAACCCGTTGAAGGCGAAGGAGAATAAGGCATGCAAGAACTTCTGAAAATGTTCCAAAAGCCGAACAGTATCGAAGACTTTGATGGTCTTCGGGTTGGTCTGGCAAGTCCTGAAAAAATTCGTTCCTGGTCATTCGGTGAAGTTAAGAAACCGGAGACAATCAACTACCGTACATTCAAGCCGGAGCGTGACGGTCTTTTCTGTGCCAAAATCTTTGGCCCGATCAAAGACTACGAGTGTCTCTGTGGTAAATATAAGCGCCTGAAACATCGTGGTGTTGTCTGTGAGAAATGTTCAGTTGAAGTGATTCAGTCCAAGGTTCGCCGTGAGCGCATGGGTCACATCGACCTGGCAGCACCTGTGGCACATATCTGGTTCATGAAGAGCCTGCCATCGCGTATCGGCCTGCTTCTCGATAAGACACTGAAAGAGCTTGAGCGTGTACTCTACTTTGAATCCTATGTAGTTATTGACCCGGGCCTGACCAGTCTCGATCAGTACCAGGTTTTGACCGAAGAGGAGTATATCGAAGCATTTGAAGAGTATGGAGAAGAGTTCCGTGCACTGATGGGTGCAGAAGCACTCCGTGAGATGCTTGCCAGCATTGATCTGGAAGAGGAGCGCCAGAGCCTGCGTGCCCAGATCGCTGCGACCAAGGCCGTAACCAGACTGACCAAGCTGACCAAGCGCCTTCAGACTGTTGAGTCAATGATCGGTTCCGGTAACCGTCCTGAGTGGATGATTCTTGAAGTTGTACCTGTCCTGCCACCGGAAATCCGTCCTTTGGTACCACTGGATGGCGGTCGTTTTGCAACCTCTGATCTGAATGACCTCTACCGTCGTGTGATCAATCGTAATAATCGACTGCGCCGCCTGCTGGAGTTGAATGCACCTGAAATCATTACCCGCAATGAGAAGCGTATGCTGCAGGAGTCAGTGGATGCGCTGTTTGATAATGAGCGCCGCTCCAAACCGATTACTGGTAACAGCCGTCGCCCGTTGAAGTCACTCTCAGATGTGATTAAAGGTAAGCAGGGCCGATTCCGTCAGAATCTGCTGGGCAAACGTGTGGACTATTCCGGCCGTTCGGTCATCGTGGTTGGTCCTGAACTAAAACTGCATCAGTGTGGCCTTCCCAAGAAGATGGCACTGGAGCTGTTCAAGCCGTTCATCTATCACAAACTTGAACTGCGTGGGTTGGCAACAACCATCAAGGCAGCCAAGAAGCTGGTAGAGCAGGGTATTCCGGAGGTCTGGGATATTCTGGCAGAAGTAATTCACCAGCACCCGGTGATGTTGAATCGTGCACCAACCCTGCACCGTCTGGGTATCCAGGCATTTGAGCCTATTCTGATTGAGGGCAAAGCCATTCAGTTGCATCCACTCGTCTGTACAGCATTCAATGCTGACTTTGATGGTGACCAGATGGCTGTGCATGTGCCGCTCTCTATTGAGGCACAGACAGAGTGCCGCGCACTGTTGCTATCCACCAATAACATCCTGACACCTGCAACAGGTAAACCTGTGATTGTACCGACTCAGGATATGGTTCTGGGCATCTACTACCTGACACGTGAGAAGCCGTTTGAACCGGGTGAAGGCATGAGTTTCTCCTCTTCGGATGAGGTTCTTCGTGCCTATGACGCTGGTGTTGTACATATTCATACACGTATCAAATGCCGTATTCGTGGCGTGCGTGAGGAGACCACGGTAGGCCGTGCAATTCTTGCAACAGTGCTTCCTGAAGAGATGCCGTTTTCAAGTATCAACAAGGTATTGGGCAAGAAAGAAGTGGGTGGCCTGATTGAGCAGTGTTACCGCCTTGCAGGCAACAAAGCGACCGTACTTCTGGCTGACCGGATCAAGGTGCTGGGCTATACCTATGCAACCCGGTCCGGGGCATCTTTTGCCCTTAAGGATGTGATCGTTCCTGATGAGAAGTACAAACTGGTTGATGCGACCGAGAAGGAAGTAAAAGAGGTTCAGTCGCAGTATCGTGACGGTCTGATTACTGCCGGTGAACGCTATAATAAGGTGATCGACCTCTGGACGCATACAACTGACAAAGTTGCCCGCGCGATGATGGATAACCTCTCTACTGAGGAGATCACCTCTGCAGATGGTAAAAAGACCGAGTCTACAGCGACATTCAACCCGGTATACATGATGGCAGATTCCGGGGCACGTGGTTCTGCCCAGCAGATTCGTCAGCTGGCAGGCATGCGTGGTTTGATGGCGAAACCGGATGGTTCCATTATTGAGAATCCGATTACCTCCAACTTCCGTGAAGGCCTGTCGGTACTGCAGTATTTCATCTCCACCCACGGTGCACGTAAAGGCCTTGCCGATACTGCATTGAAGACAGCGAACTCAGGTTACCTGACCCGTCGTCTGGTGGATGTGGCACAGGATGCTGTAATTCGTGAACAGGATTGTGGAACCTCTGAAGGCATCACTATCTCTCCATTGGTGGAGGGCGGTGAAATTATTGAGCCACTCTACGAGCGCGTACTTGGTCGTGTTCTGCTTGAAGCTGCACTGGATCCGATCTCCGGTGAGGAGATTGCTCCGGCAGGCACCATGATCAGTGAGGATCTGGTTGAGAAAATTGATGCGGCCGCTATTGAGCAGTTGAAGATACGCTCTGTTTTGACTTGTGAATCTGAAGAGGGTGTTTGTGCGGCATGTTATGGCCGTGACCTTGGCCATGGCAGTCCGGTTGGTATGGGCGAAGCAGTGGGTGTTATTGCTGCTCAGTCGATTGGTGAGCCGGGGACACAACTGACCATGCGTACATTCCATGTTGGTGGTACCGCGTCACGTTCTGCTGAGCAGGCACACCTTGAATCCAAATTCAACGGTACTGCAACACTCGATACCGAAGTGGTTGTTCGGGATAGCGAAGGCGTTGATATTATCATCAACCGTCACACCGAAGTGATTGTTGCAGATAGTAAGGGCAAGGAGCTTGAGCGCCACCGTATTCCGTATGGTTCACGCCTGCGCATCCAGAGTGGTGATAAGGTTAAGACCGGCCAGATGCTGGCTGAGTGGGATCCATACACCATGCCGCTGATCGCAGAAGTGGATGGCAGGGTGCGCTGTGTTGACCTTGAAGAGGGCAAGACCATGCGTGAACAGACCGATGAGGTAACCGGCCTCTCC
>JAJRVG010000183.1 GCA_021545595.1 Zetaproteobacteria bacterium
CACCTCCTCCCATGAACGGCAATCAATATCCTCATCAACAACAATAATAAACTTGGTATACATAAATTGACGCAGGTAAGACCAGATACCAAACATGATTCGCTTTGCATGCCCGGCATACCCTTTTCTGATTGAAACGACTGCTACGCGATAGGAACAGCCCTCCATAGGCAGGTAGAAATCGACAATTTCCGGGAACTGCTTTTTCAGGACAGGTACAAAGACCTCGTTAAAGGCCAGCCCCAGAACAGCAGGCTCATCAGGTGGTTTACCTGTATAGGTAGAGTGATAGATGGCATCCCTGCGCATCGACATGGTCTCCACAGTGAAGACAGGAAACCGCTCTACTTCATTGTAATATCCCGTGTGATCACCAAATGGCCCCTCATCGGCATACTCATCAAAAGAGATATGGCCCTCCAGCACAATCTCTGCACTGGCAGGAACCTGCAGGGGAACTGAAATACACTCAGTTAACGCCGTCTTTTTACCCCGCAACAGGCCGGCAAACTGATACTCTGACAGGGTATCAGGAATTGGCGTTACTGCTGCCAGAATCGTTGCAGGGTCCGCTCCGATAACAACAGCGCACGGGAATCTCTCTGCACCCGAACTTCCGGCCTCCTGATGGTCCTGTGCCCCGCCACGGTGCTTAAGCCAGCGCATGATCAGTCTGTTTTTTTTCAGCAGCTGCTGCCGGTAAATACCCAGATTCTGTCGCTCTTTATGAGGTCCTTTTGTAACAACCAGCCCCCAGGTAAGCAGCGGCGCGACATCACCGGGCCAACAGGTCTGAATCGGAAGACGGGTCAGATCAACATCATCCCCCTGCAGGATAACCTCTTTCCAGGCGGCATGTTTTACTACCTTCGGTGCCATATGCAGAAGCTGTTTTAACAGGGAAAATTTACCAACCACATCTTTAAGACCTCTGGGGGGCTCCGGCTCTTTCAACTGCGCCAGCAACTCACCAATTTCACGCAGCCCATCGGCAGAATCTCTTCCCATACCCAGTGCGATCCGTTCTGCTGTCCCAAAAAGGTTTGTTAACATCGGTATGGTATGGCCTTTAATATTTTCAAACAGCAGCGCCGGCCCACCCTGTCGTAACACCCTGTCTGAAATCTCCGTAACCTCTAACTCGGAACTAACAGGCGTGGTGATACGTTTCAGATCACCCCGCTCCTCAAGCGCATCAATAAAAGCACGAAGATCCACATAACTCATCGATTACTCACCAGCCTCGGCAATCTCAAACTCATGCTCCAGATTTGAAAGCATGACAAGATCTCTGACCGCTTCCGTCAAACCGGAAATAACAAACTTCCTGTTCGGCAACCGACTCCACTGCAAACCCTCAACAAGCGTGGCGATCCCGGATGAATCCATGTGTGGAACATCATCCAGTGACACCCGAACAGACTTTACCTGATCAGAAAGACAACTGTTCATCACCTTTCTAAGGGCAGGGGATGTATGGAAATTTACATCACCTTGCACATGAATGCAGAGACTCTCTGGACTTTTCCGATCCACACTCACTTCAAATTTCATCTAAACTCCTGCATCTCATTCAATCACGTTTATCAATTTTCTGGCTGTCCATCATGGCTTCACCCACCTGATCGAGCTCCCCCTGTAGACGTTCCGACCCAATATGATCGCCTTTGCGATCAGCAAGATGCATCAGTTGATGAAGCGTATCACTCTGACCCTGAAGATCCTGAAGAATCCTGTAAATTGCCAGTGCAGCTTGCAAATCATCCCGTTTCTGAGCCTCCCCCTGTGTCAGTTTTGCACTCAGAAGCAGCGCATGTGCTGCTAGTCTGGGGGCTCCGATATCACGACTCATCTCCGATACCAGCGCAACCTCTTTTTTTGCAGTTTCATGATCCTGCTGCTGCTCCGCAAGCAGTGCCAGCCCCATGTGTGCCTCAATTTTATACAGCATCGTGGCTCTATCAACTTTCTTCTTTTTGAGAACAACTTCATATTCCTGCCGGGCAACATCATACCTCTGCTGCAGCTGACCCAGGCGTGCCGCGATAAGATGTATGTCTGCCGGATAGCTGGAACCCAGAACATCAGGTTGCCATGCCTCTCTGCCCTGTCGCTGAAGCAGAAGTGCCAGTGCGACCCTGCTCCGCATGCTTGAAACTTCCAGCTGATGCTGCTCCGCCACACTGGAGGCACGCTTCAGCGCCGCCTCTCCTTTTTGATCATCGCCTGCGGAAACATGCAGCATACCAAGATTGTACCAGGCACGGGCAATCAGATTCGGATCATTGGCAAGCTGGGCCGCTTGAAGTGCTCGTTCAAACAGCCTCTCTGCCACCAGCCAGCGCTCACGCTGCATCGCTGTCACACCGTTACTGCTGAGCTCTTTCATCCTCTCCGCATAAGGGTTCTCGACCATGTTTTTCTGTCCGGAACTCCCACAGGCTGCCAGCATCAGTATGACCACTAAAACAGCAAATTGTTTCATGGCCGCAGATCCAGTGCAGGTGCCGCAACTGCATCACTCTCTTTCGACCCCTGCCCCCTGTCCCCTCCAACGAACCACGAACCCTGAAGGTTTTTGATAAGACTATTAATCTCTTCAATCGTTGTGCGTGATTCACGTGCCAGACCCGGAAGCTCGGGCGTCAGTTCCGACAGGTCGGAGGCAACAATATTCAGCGATTTGGAGAGCAGGTCCAAGTTACGTAACATCGCATTCACATGCTCAACGGTGGCCCCCCCCTCTCTGCCCATAGCTTCGGAGAAAGGTCGGATATCATGAAGTATTGCTGTCATCTCCTTCAGTGAAGAAGAGAGCCTGTATGCCACCTTCTGTCGATTTAGTTCCTCGGCAAATTTCTGCAGATGAGTCAGCGTGACGGTGAACTGCTCAACCATCACCCTTAACCGCTCTCCACGAACACCCTTGGTAACCTCCCGGATTCCAGACAGCGCCAGACGAACGTCACCTTTGGGATCATTCATCCATTTTGCCAGTGACGCCAGTTCACTGAGTAGCACATTGGCATTGCTGACTGCAGGTTTGATATCTGCAAGCAGTTGATCCAGTGAGGCTTCGGTCTCATACCCCAGAGTATCCCCATCGTTCACCGCAGATTTTTTTTCATCCCCCGCTGTGACTTCGACTACCTGTTCACCAATCAGCCCCTCTTTGGTCACTCTCGCAATAGCACCCTGATGCAACATATTCCGGTAACGGTCGATCAGCTCCATTGTGATTCTTACATTTCCCTCTTCCTGTAGCTCAATTTGATCGACATGGCCGATGGTAAACCCCTGGAACTTCACGGGTTGTCCTTCATAAAAGGAAGCCGCTGACGGTGGAGAGAAAAAGATATAAAATTTCTTGGCAAACACATTACTGCGCATGCTGGCAACCAGCAGCACCAGCAGCAGGGCACCGATGCCCAGAATGGCAAACCAGCCTACTTGCCGTCGCATGCTGGCAACAAAATCCTCCTGCTCTACCATATACCACTCACATCCGGGACAGCGTCATCAACAATTTTATGCGTACGGGCAAACTTCAGCTCTGAACCTTCATGCTCTGATGCACTAAGGTAGAGGACCCCTGAGCCAAGCAGTTCCAGTGCAGCCTTGGCCTTTTCACGAAAAAGCTGCAATCGATCCGGTGCCATTCCGACATGCACTTCCTGCGCCACAATAACATCGGGCTGCTGCAGCAGGCAGTGGCCCAGACTTAATAGCGCATGTGTAAAGCTGGAACGCTCTCCGGCCTGCTGCTCCAATCGCTCCAGTCCAACAAACTCAGCAACTTCATCAACACGATTCCTGGCCTTTTGCAGACACCCTTCATCCCCGCAATAGAGGAAAGGCAACAGCAGATTCTCTCTGAGGCTCAGATTTGCCATCAAACCCCGATGCCGAATCATGCTTCCAACCCGCAGGCAGAATTCAGGCGAGCCCGCCGGAAGGCGCAGATCACCATGCTGCAGCCAGATAGATGATGCCAGTGACCCCTGCCCACCCATATCAGGAAACATCAGACTTAAAAATGCATACTGAAAACGATTGTTCATAACGATACGAATGTTCTCCCCACGCGCGACCCGGTCAGCCGGCAACAGGTCACCGAACAACTCGAGATCTTCCCACTGCAGGGTGTCACTCA
>JAJRVG010000184.1 GCA_021545595.1 Zetaproteobacteria bacterium
AGGTTTCTGAAACGCGTAAGGAAGCACTGCGCCCTCAGATGCAGCTGGTGGATCCGAAAGATCCGGAAGCTGATCCGATCATTATTCCGCGTACCAGTGTTCCGGCACGCTACTTCCTGTCACCGGGTGCAATCCTGAACAGGGAAGAGGGTGAGGAAGTTAAAGCGGGTGATGTGCTTGCACGTCTGCCTCGTGAAACATCGAAGACCAAGGATATTACCGGCGGTCTTCCTCGCGTGGTTGAACTGTTTGAAGCACGTAAGCCGAAGAATCTGGCATTTATTGCAGCCTGTGATGGTGCAATCAGTTTCGGTAAGGATATTCGCGGCAAACGCCGTGTTTATGTTGAGCCGGATGATGGTTCTGATCCGTTTGAGTATCAGATTCCAAAGGGAAGTCACCTGACTGTTCAGGAGGGTGACCGTGTTCGCCGTGGTGAACGTCTGATGGAAGGCTCACCTGCACCTCAGGATATTCTGAAAGTTCTGGGTGTAGAGGCTCTGGCCAACTACCTGACTGATGAGGTGCAGGAGGTTTACCGACTACAGGGTGTGAAGATCAACGACAAGCACATTGAGGTGATTGTTCGTCAGATGATGCGTAAAGTGCAGATTATCGAGCCCGGTGCCTCCACATTTGTGGCAGGAGAGCAGGTGACCCGTAAGGCAGCACTTTCACAAAATCGGAAATTGATTGCTGCAGGCAAGGTTCCTGCGACCATCGAACCGATTCTTCTGGGTATCACCAAATCTTCGTTGAACACCGAGTCGTTTATCTCAGCGGCATCGTTCCAGGAGACGACACGTGTAATCACGGAAGCTGCTCTGGCAGGAAAAGTTGACTGGCTGACCGGGCTCAAGGAAAATGTAATCCTTGGTCGTCTTCTGCCGGCTGGCACAGGCCTGGCAACTCGTATGGCGCCTAAGCCTGAGGGTGAAGAGGAAGTGGCAGAGGTGGTTGAAAAAGCCGATGCTATCCGTGAAGCTGAGATTGCCCGTGAACTCTCCGAAGTGGGTGCTGAAGAGGGTGCCGGAGGGGATGCCGGAATCGTTTCGGCGGATGAAGCCGCGTAAGCAGCTTGTCCAATCGTATAAAAAGAGGCTCCTTCGGGGCCTCTTTTTTTGTTTGTGGGCAAGCGCACTCGATGTGAAAAAACAGCGCTTTGTTTACATGGCTGCTATGCTAGGTTTTATTTGATGGTGTTGAAAAGATGAACCTGTGGAGGCTGTGATGCGAGTAAGTTATCTGTTTTTAAGCATGCTGGTCATGGCTGGCGTGACCGCCTGTCAGCGGGAAAGCAGTTCGGTGACAACGGTGACATCACCTGAAGCAACCACAACTTCACAACAGGCAACCCAGCCTGAAGTGGCCGGGCAGACGACCATGCCTGCCACCGGGAGCAATTCCAAAGCGGCAAAAGAGGTGGCGGCCATAGAAAAAGCGGGTACGAATAAAGCAGTTATAGAAGAGGAGGTGAAAGCAGCAGTTGCACCTGCTGTTCCGACATCACCGGCTCTGCCGGAAGCGGTTGCCATTTCACCTCCGGTCGTAGAGAAACCTGACGATGTGGCTAAGGCTGTGGAAAAAGCGAAGCCGATTGTAATGGTTGAGCAGCCATCAGGTGATCCTCTACAGGGTGCAAAGGTTGCGAGGAAATGTAATGCATGCCATACCTTTGGTCAGGGCGGAAAAAACAAAACAGGACCAAACCTGTTCAGCGTTTTTGGCCGGACAAAAGGTAGCGTTGCAGGTTTCAGATATGGTTCATACCTGAAAGCAGAGAACGCAGCGAAAGAGATATGGAACGCAGCCTCTCTGCGTGCATGGATTGCGAACTCAAAGGCTACAGCCAGAGCTTCCGGATATAAAACCAGGATGCCAGCACAGAAGGTCACCGGAACAAAAGCTGATAATCTTATGGCCTACCTGAAAAGTCTCAAGTAGGGAGATGAGTGGCCATATGCGTCTGTTGCACACCATGATTCGGGTTGGAGATCTGGAAAAATCAATTGCCTTTTATACGCAACTCCTTGGTATGAAACTGCTGCGTAGAAAAGATTATCCGGGAGGGCGTTTTACACTGGCCTTTGTCGGTTATGGGGATGAGGCTGATACGGCTGTTGTTGAGTTGACCCATAACTGGGACAGGGACTCATATGATATTGGCGATGGTTTTGGGCATGTGGCTATTGGTGTGGAAGATATCTACAAAACCTGTGACGCCATCAAAGCCCGGGGCGGCCTCGTCACACGAGACCCCGGCCCGATGAAACACGGCACTACGGTGATTGCATTTGTAAAAGACCCGGACGGCTATGCCATTGAGTTGATTGAAACTCAGTAGTGTGGCGGAGGAACATCCTCTTCGACTCTGGCGATTTGTGAGGATGAGCTGCTTTTTAGATGTTCACGAACGCGTCTTAGCTCAATCTCTAAAGTATCGATCTGTTTCTGCTGGCGGGTTACCACATCATTCAGTTCCTGAATCATGTGATCCTGATAGGAGAGTTTTGTTTCCAGTTCAATAATACGTTTTTCCATAAGCGGAAGGTTATAGCGAGAAGTGGCATGTGGCGAAACAATTCCACACATGGATCTGCCCCAGGGCACTCTCTCTGCCTTCGGCATTCACCTTGTGTGGCTGGGTAAGGGCAGGACAAGTCGGCAGGATAGCCGATTTGGACGGTCTTTCCGCCCGAAGGGTGAGGGGTATGGACGCCCCGAATCAAGCCCTTGGCCGAATGAAACAAATCAAACAACTAAATCCATTGCAGCGGCTCCTCATGCAGGGCAGATGCCTGCTCTTTGAGTGATAGTATATGCTCTTCCCAATAGTTCTGGCTGTTGAACCAGGGGAAGGCATATTTAAAGGCCGGGTCTTCCCAACGTCGGGCCAGCCATGCTGCATAGTGCATCATGCGTAGTGTGCGCAGCCCCTCTATCATTGCCAGTTCCCGGAGATCAAATTCAAAAAAGCGGGTATAACCTTCAAGAAACTCTGAAAGTGCTGCTTCACGATGATTACGGCTGCCAGCAAGAAACATCCAGAGATCCTGAACGGCAGGCCCCATGCGCGCATCATCGAAGTCCACAATGTGCGGACCGGAGTCTGTCCACAATATATTGCCAGGGTGGCAGTCGCCATGCAGTCGAATATGTGAGGCTGATGTGACGCCGTCAAAGATCGTTTCGATGTGATCGAGCACTCCCTCTGCCACCGTTTCATAGGCAGCTTTAAGCTCTGGCGGAATAAACCCCTTATCCAGGAGATAGTTGCAGGAGTCATCACCGAAGTGCTCAATATTCAGTGTAGGACGATATTCAAACGGTGTGGTAGCACCAAGTGCATGGATGCGCCCCATAAAGCGACCCAACTGCTTAAGTTGGGCCATGTTTTCCAGGTCAGGGGCACGACCTCCCCTTAAGGGGTAAAGGGAAAAACGGTAATTGTTGTGGATAAAAAGTGTCTCCCCGTCAAACTCAAGCGGAGGCACTACAGGAATTTCAAGTGCAGCCAGTTCAAGGGTAAAGCCATGCTCTTCAAGGATGGATTTATCCTTCCAGCGGTTAGGACGATAGAATTTAGCTACAACAGGTTTTTCACCCTCAATACCGATCTGATAGACACGGTTTTCATATGAGTTCAGTGCCATTTGACTGCCATCACATTCAAACCCGATACTCTCAATAGCCTGAAGAACCTGCTCCGGCCCCAGATTGTAGAAGGAGTCAGCTGATTCCGGCATCAGGTTCCACGAGTAAGACCAAGGAGATATTCAATATTGCCTTTAGGGCCGTGAATGGGGGACTCAGTTACACCAACAACCTCTGCATCGGCAAGCTCCGGGATAAATTCAAGAATTTTATCAATGGCGGACTGGCGGACTTCATCATCCTTTACCACCCCTTTAAGCAGAAGTTTTGGGACGACTTCAAACTGAGGCTTAATCAGGGCCACACACCAGCCGCCCTTTTTCAGAAAGGGCCAGGCATGTGGCAACACCCTGGTGAGTGAGATGAATGAGGTATCAATGACAATGGCATCTATGGCTTCCGGAATCAGTTCCGCTGTAAGCAGGCGTACGTGGGTCTTCTCAAGATTAATCACACGCGGCTCGTTCCGCATTTTGTAATGAAGCTGGCTGTGCCCGACATCCACTGCATAGACTTTTTCAGCGCCATTTTGTAGTAGCAGATCGGTAAAGCCACCCGTTGATGCACCCACATCCATGCAGATAGCGCCCTTAGGGTCAAAAGGGAAATGGTTGAGTGCTTTTTCCAGTTTCAGGCCGCCCCGGGATACATATTTAAGCCTCTCGCGCACTTCGATTTCCACATCACCACGAAACCTGGTGCCTGCTTTATCAGACTTCTGGCCATTCACATAAACCAGACCTGCCATAATCAGCCGCTGAGCCTGGGAGTCACTTTCGGCCAGATCCCGCTTGGTTAGCAGGTGGTCAAGACGTATCTTTTTGGGGGCTGCTGATGTGCTGGACAAATCGGTTTGGCAGACGAATGCCGGTCGGCTCCTCAAGCGAAAGCTTTTTTACGTTCGACTTAAGTTGATGGATGCGTATCTGTGGAGATGGATGTGTCTTGGAGAGTACCTTGGCCGCACCCTGTTTGCGACGAGCATCCAGCAATTTTAACACATCGAACATTGCCGGGTAATCGTAACCAAGGCGATCAAGGTAGTTGATAGCTTTTTGATCTGCATCATACTCATCCGATTTATTCAAACCATTAAAGAGAGCATCTGTGGCAAAGCTGGTCATCTGATCCAGCAGCGGGCCGGGAACACGGAAAGCATCGGCTGCCACCTCGGTTCCAACTTTCATAAGCTTTGAGTTCCTCAAGGCATTGACGATATGACGTTCGGTAACATGAGATATCTCATGGGCCAGCACGGCAGCCAGTTCAGCTTCATCCCGCACCATGTTCAACACACCACGGGTTAAAAAGATATAGCCCCCCGGGCATGCGTAAGCATTCACATCATCAGTCGCAAGAATGGCAACATGGTAAGGGATATCCGGCCTGTCCGAGCGTTGAGCAATCGCAGTTGCCGTCAGATTCAGGTAGTAGGTTGTCCCTGCGTTGTCTTCTATGCCGTATCTGGCAATCACCCGTGCGGCCACCCTTTTACCAAGTATGATCTCTTCTTCATTGGAGATTGGGATGAGAGCGGAGGCAGCTTTAAAGAGCTGTCGGGTTTGCCTGAATCGTTTTGAAGCCCTGTCCGAATTGCCGCCACCCAGTCCGAAACCTCCGATATCAATACCAAAA
>JAJRVG010000185.1 GCA_021545595.1 Zetaproteobacteria bacterium
CGGGCCTCTACGGCTGTTATGAAGGGCATGTGCCTGACCTTGCGCGGGATTACCTGCTGGCACTGAGCAGTGAGGAGCGTGCCCGCTGCATACTTCTCTCCTGCGGACCGCACCCGATGCTGCATGCCGTGGCAAAAGTGGGGCGCGAGATGAACATTCCGGCTTACCTCAGCCTTGAAGAGCATATGGCCTGTGGAATCGGTGGTTGTGCCGGCTGCGTGGTGAAGACCATCGAGGATGGTGAGGAGAAATATCGCCGCGTCTGTGTTGATGGGCCGGTGTTCGAAGCCTCACTGCTTCCCGAGTTTGCTTAACATCTTACGTATCAGTTTTTTAAGGAAACTGTAGACTCCCCAAACCAGCCAGAGATCAACCAGCACTGCGAAAAAACCGAAAATGGCTCGCCCGAAACTCTCTCCTGAGCCTTCAACGGCAAAACCATTCACTGAGGTGCTGAATTCACGTTCGCCCGGCCCGAATGCAATCCAGCTGAAAACCGCTGCAAAGCAGCCCATTAGCATCAGTCCCAAAAACTGCACCCACAAACCAGGCTCCGCCTTTGAACGGTTCTGACCTGCCGGGATCAGAAATCCGGCAATCACAAACATCATTCCACTGACAGCAAGCACCCATCTGGGAGCATGAATGTCAGCAGGGTCCAGATGAATCAGATCAAATGCCATGAACAGAATCATCAGCCCCATCGACACAAATATGGCTCTCATCAGCCATGCACCTTTTGTTGATAACTGGCGTTTGGATACCTGCCCGGTTTCGGTGGTCTCATTCATAACAGTGCCTATCCTCTCCTAATTACATCTGCTGACCAGTGTGAGGCTTGGTGAAAGGGGAAAACAGGGGTTAGGATTCACACTCATGAATCTTCATACCCGACTCACTGCCTATGGTCGCCTGATGCGAATCGATAAACCGATCGGTACATTCCTGCTGCTCTGGCCGACGCTATGGGCACTCTGGATTGCCGGTGAAGGGCACCCTGACGGCCAGACTGTGCTGATCTTCACTGCCGGTGTTTTCCTGATGCGCTCTGCCGGGTGTGTTATTAACGATTTTGCCGACCGTAATCTTGATCCCCATGTGGAACGTACCAGCACACGTCCTCTGGCTGCCGGTGAACTCTCCGCCATAGAGGCGCTCGGCCTCTTTATCATACTCTGTCTCACTGCATTCGGACTGGTACTGATGACCAATATGCTCACCGTCATGCTCTCATTCGCCGCTGTCGGGCTTGCCGCCCTCTATCCGTTTATGAAACGTTACACCCACTGGCCCCAGGTATTCCTGGGCACCGCTTTCAGCATGGCCATCCCGATGGCCTTTGCCGCACAGACAGGTGCGGTCCCTGCTGCGGCATGGCTGATTGTGATGGCAAACATCTGCTGGGTGATCGCTTACGACACCATGTATGCCATGGTTGATGTTGATGATGATCTTCGGATCGGTGTGAAATCAACGGCTATTCTCTTCGGTAGCCGCTGCCGTGAGATTATCGGCCTCTTCCAACTGGCATTTATTGCCATCATGATCGCCGTCGGCCTATCCTTCGGCCTTGATTGGCCATATTTTGCGGGCATTGCCACTGCCACCGGAATCGCAATCTACCACCAGAGATTGATTTTCAAGCGAAAGCGCGAACAATGCTTCCGCGCCTTTTTGAATAACAACTATCTCGGTGCAACGCTCTTTATTGCGATTGTTCTGAGTTATACGCAGTTTCTGGCCGACTAACCACAGGAGTTTGTTTTGACCCACATCCGTATTGCCACCCGCCGCTCTCCACTCGCCCTCTGGCAGGCCGAATATGTCTCTGCAGAGCTGAAGAGACTTGATCCGAATCTCACCACAGAGCTTGTAAAGATCGTGACCAGGGGTGACAAGATTCTGGACGTTCCATTAGCTCAGGTCGGTGGCAAAGGCCTTTTCACCAAAGAGATTGATGAAGCACTGCTGGATGGCCGTGCCGATATCGCCGTACACTCCATGAAAGATGTGCCCACGCAACTGCCTGAAGGCACCAGCATTCGTGCCCATCCAAAACGTGAAGACCCGCGGGACGCCATTGCCACCATTACCGGCGGTGATATGGATACGCTCCCTGCAGGTGCAAAAATTGGCACTTCAAGTTTGCGTCGTATTGCTCAGCTTAAAGGGAAATACCCATCATTTGAGTTTGTCTCCATCCGTGGAAATATTCAGACACGCCTCTCCAAACTTGGCAAGGAGGTTGATGCCGTTATCTTGGCTGCTGCAGGTGTCTACCGCATGGGTATGACTGACAAAATGCATCAATTCATCAGCACCGATATCATGCTTCCTGCCGTAGCACAGGGAACACTGGGTATTCAGACCCGTGACGCGGATGATGCGGTTAATGCGCTGGTGGATCAGTTGAATGATGAAGAGACCGTTATCCGCACCAAAGCCGAACGTGCTTTCCTCGCCCGGCTGGAAGGTGGTTGTCAGGTTCCGATTGCGGCCTATGCAACGCTTGATGGCGATGCGCTAACCTTGAAAGGGCTCGTCGGTGAAGTCGATGGCTCGGTTATATTACAAAGCGAACTCACTGGCCCGGCTATTGATGCTGAAAAAATGGGAATTGCACTGGCTGATGAACTTCTTGATGCCGGTGCACGTGAGATTCTTGAAAAGTTGTATGCCGCTCAATAAACGCTGAACTTCATACAGGCAATACAGACAGCGGCTCTGCCTGGCTTCCATACATCTGGCGTCGATATGTCTGAATGATGAGGCAGAAACTTTGTGACCCACATCACATCAGCATGTCATATTCCTTCCCTATAGTAACACCATCTTATGTAAAGGGGGTTCCCATGCTTAAAGTAACCTATGTGAAAAAGTTTGGTAATTTTCTCTGCAGGAATGGCCTGATGGTCATTGCACCCGAACCCTATCCTGGCATTTATGCAGCTAACCGAGATGAACTGAACATCTAAACAGAGACCATCCATTATCCTCTGGTGGAATAGACGGCGGCTGGAAACAGTCGCCGTTTTTTATGCTGTTTTTAAACAGCTACAGCCTCTTGCATTCCTGCGCTGTTCCATCCAACGTTCGACGCCATGAAAAATGCAGACAATCCGCTTCTTCAGGGACTCAACACCGAACTTCCACTGTTTGATAAAATCAAACCTGAGCACGTCCTCCCGGCACTCAATCACATCATCAAACACAATCAGAAAGAGATCGCCCGGCTTACCAGAATCAAGCAACCGACATGGGGCAATTTCATGGCACCACTGGAGATTCTGGATGAACAGATTCAGCGTGTATGGGGGCCTGTCACACATATCAATGCCGTAAAAAATTCTGATAAATTCCGATCTGTTTACCAGGAAGGTGTACAAAAAGTTGCCTCTTATCATGCTGAACTTGCCCAGAATGAGGCACTTTATGCCGCTATCAAAAAGCTGCGTAAAAATCCCGCCTTTAACGGCCTGAATCACGAACAGAAACAGGTGATTGAACATGTGCTACGTGATTTCAGACTTTCAGGGGCCGAGCTCAAGGGTGCAGACAAAGGTCGATTCAAAGCCGTCCAGATACGCCTGTCTGAACTTGCCACCACTTTTGAACAGCATCTGCTTGATGCCACCCGCGCCTTTGAACTCTATATCAATGATGAAGCCGAACTTGCAGGCCTGCCGGATTCCATTCGCGCTGCTGCAGCCCAGCGCGCCGAAGAGAGCGAGCAGTATAAAGGCAAAGACGGCTGGCTTATCACTCTGGATACCCCCTCCTACCTGCCATTCATGCAATACTCGGAAAAGCGTGAACTCAGGGAGCGTATCTATACCGCCTATGTTACCCGCGCATCTGAGGGCAAACTGGACAATAGCTCTATCATTGATGAAACGCTGGGGCTGCGTCACGAGGCTGCACAACTCATCGGCTTTGATCACTATGGCAGCTACTCGCTGGCAACAAAAATGGCCAATACCATCGATGAAGTGACAGGCTTTTTACGTGAGCTGGCTGATAAAACCCGAGCGATGGCCAAAGATGAAATTATCGAGCTGAGAGCCTTTGCCAAAAACAGGCTTGGTATTGATGATCTGCAAGCCTGGGATGTTCCCTTTGCCTCGGAAAAGCTGCGCCTGCATACCTATGCCATCTCCGAAGAGGAGCTCAAACCCTATTTTCCGGAACAGAAAGTCCTTGGCGGTATGTTCACACTGGTCGAGAAGCTGTATGGAATTACAATTCGTGAAGAAAATGCGCCAAAATGGTATAAAAGTGTTCATTATTTCGATATTTTTGATAAAAATAGTAAAAAAATAGCCGGTTTTTATCTTGATCCTTATGCTCGTGCCCACAAGCGCGGAGGAGCCTGGATGGATGAGTGTACCGTTCGCTGGCACAGGCCTGACGGCCACCTGCAGCTACCTGTCGCCTATCTGGTCTGCAATTTTGATGCCCCCATTGGGAACAGGCCTGCACTATGGACACACAACGAAGTGATTACGCTCTTCCATGAATTCGGCCACGGGCTACATCACATGCTGACAAAAGTGGGGACTCGCGGCGTTTCCGGGATCAATGGTGTATCGTGGGATGCGGTTGAGTTGCCCAGCCAGTTTATGGAAAACTTCTGCTGGGAACGTAAAGTGACCAATCTTTTTGCCCGTCATTATGAAACCGATGAACCACTGCCGGATGCACTGTTCGGAAAAATGGTGGCAGCCAGAAATTTCCAGTCCGGTATGCAGATGTTAAGGCAAATTGAGTTCTCTCTGTTTGATATGCTGCTGCACTCCGAATTTGACCTCCAAAGTGGCTCCGGTAGCAAATCCGTGCAACAGCTGCTCGATGAGGTGCGAAGTGAAGTGGCCGTCTTTATCCCACCCTCTTTCAATAAATTTCAAAACAGCTTTTCCCATATCTTTGCCGGTGGTTATGGCGCCGGTTACTACAGCTACAAGTGGGCTGAAGTACTCTCATCTGATGTATATGCTGCCTTCGAGGAGGAGGGGATCACCAATAGCGAAACCGCCACCCGGTTCAAAGATTCAGTTCTTGCGGTGGGCGGTAGCCGCGACTTTATGGAGAGCTTTGAAGCGTTCCGGGGTCGCAAGCCAGGCGTTGATGCGCTGCTACGTCATTCAGGAATTCAGTAAACCTGCAGATTTTTACACTTCTCCCACGACTACTGGCTGGATAGCAAACGCGCTGCCCTCAGAGTAACCTTCTCCCGGTTCAGAACAGGATCAGGAGCCACGCAATAACGGGGTTATTAGCTAAAAAACTCTTTCTGTTCTCTTTTGGCATTATGGCCTCTTAGCAAAAATAGCGCCTCTAATTCTGAATCTGCATATACCCAGCAAGTACAGGGGTGGACATATCCGGTACATCCCATATTGGCCACCACAAAATTGAATCATCTGTTGGTGAAGTCAGAGAAGCTTATTCATTTCCGGCCAGCATCACTGTCCGATTTCTCCCCAATTCCTTGGCCTGATACAGCGCCCTGTCTGCCACCTTTCGCATCTGTTCAATCGTCAGGTATGGTTGTGTCGAGTCGATCGTGCATACCCCCTGGCTAACAGTAACAGTAATCGTTGTTCCTTCATGCTCAATGGGTGAGGCCTCAACTTCACAGCGAAGCCTATCTGCCACTGCATGTGCCGCCTCTGCCGGTGTTTCCAGCAATAGAATACCAAACTCCTCCCCCCCTAGCCGGCCAATAATATCCGTTTCCCGGTTTACCCTGCAGCAGGTATCAACCACATGCTTGAGTACTCTGTCACCAACATCATGACCGTAGGTGTCGTTTACAGATTTAAAGTGATCAATATCCAGCATAATCAGGGCAATAGGATGCTGATAACGTCGGGCAATTTTAATTTCATGGGCTCCCCGCTCCAGAAAGTGGCGGAGATTAAATATCCCTGTCAAACCATCGGTAATGGCCAGCAGATGCAACTTGGTATTGGCCTCCTCCAGCTCAAGGGTGCGCATCTGCACTTTCTGCTCCAGCTCCTCCTGATTTTTCATCTGTAGCTGAATGATCTCCTGTTGTGCCTGAATGCGGTACTGCTTATCACTGTGGATTCGTTCTCCCAGTGCCAGTGACAGCAGAATGAGCTCCAATACCATGCCAGCAGGAAGGAATATTTCAGCCCAGTACGTGGTTGGTAGAAAGGCGAACTTTTCCAGTACTGCCAATAGCACGGCAATCAGAAATGTGCTCCAGGCAATAGTGAAATAGCGCGCTATCACTCCTCCCCGTTGCCATAGCATCATTCCGGTATACAGGGCAATCAGGGAGATAATCATGACCATGATCAATGCCGGCTGGATGACTGCATGGTAGGAGAAGAAGGGCAGCAGAGAGAGCAGGAAAAGCAGGGTAAGCACCGCACCGGTCAGTAGATATCCGATTCGGGGAGCCTGGTTCGGAAGATCAAGAAAATAGTGAATGAAACGGCAGACAAAGATACCACCCAGAATAATAAAAATTGCCAGGCCGTATTGCTGAAAAGCCACCGCTTCCGGCCACAGATACTTGTAACCCCAACCAGTAAGTATGGCAATAACGAAGCCGAACATCGCCACGTACAGTACATAATAGATGTAGGCTGCCTCATACACTCTGAGATAAAGAAACAGATTGTAGAGAATCATGGCCAGAATAATGCCAAAATAGATTCCTATGGCGCCTGTTTCTATTTCATCCTGTTCATGAAATGCTGCTTCCTGCCACAGCCGCATTGGCACTTGCACCGAACCGGAACTTTGGACACGCAGGTAGATAGTGGCCTCTCCTGTTGGCGGAAGCCTTAGTGGAAAGACAAATTCCCTGAATTTAAGCGGTCGTTTAATAAATGGTTTGGTGTCACCTGTCTGCACTTTCTGTAAAAGCTCTTCTCCGGCAAACAGGTAAAGCGTGATTTCATCAAGTAACGGATGGCCAATTTCCAGCAGCCAACTCTGTGGCGCCGATGTTTCAAGATGGATCCGGAACCAGTAGGCAGAGGAGCTGAAGCCAAAATTGAGGCCAGGCTTGGAACTGTTTTTCCAGGCATTTTCAGGTTGCGTTCTGATCGAAGCAATATCAAGTTGCCCGGATTCATCTTCAATATATTCGACATATCCACCCGGAGAATAGGATTGTTGAGCTGTCTCCATCTGTAAGGCAGATGTTGCATGAGCCTCAAAACAGCACACAGATAGCACCGTCCAGAACACAATTAATATTGACACTGGCAGGGAGGGGGCGTTCTTCAATACATCTGAAGCAAGCCCTGGGGATAAGGCAGTTTGAACGGTCATTTAAGGTCTGCTTCTCACTATTGTATCTTCCTCTGTTCAGACTGGAGGAGACTTTATGACCACAAATTTATCCGATGACAGATTAAGCCTTCTGCCATCAGGCTGGGCCTCTCACCAGGCTGCTCGCCCTAACCCTATACCAAGAGATAACCTACAATTTTTTTATGGAAATGTCCAAACCCCTGTTTTCATAAAGCCTGGACCGGTTTCTGCTTAATCCCTGAAATAGGCAGGATCAATCTGATACTGTTTCAGCAGCTTGCGCACTGTATTTCGATTCAACCCAAGCATCTCGGAAGCTTTCAGCTGATTGCCATGGCATCTCTCCATCACCAGCACCAGCAGTGCGGGCTCTACCTGTTCCAGCAGATGCTTGTGCAGTCCTGTTGCCTGAGCGTAGCCAAGTTGATCCATATAGCCTTTGAGGGTTCTACGAACCGCATCACCAAGCCCCTCCTGCTCATCATTCGCATCCTGATGGCCGAGTGCCAGTGCAACATCTGAAAGGGTGATGCTGGCACCGGGTGTCAGTATCGCCAGCCTGCGCATCACATTCTTCAACTCGCGCACATTACCGTACCAGTCGTAACGTTTGAGCAGCTCCAATGCATCATCAAGCAGAATCGGTACATGCATTTCCAGCTCTTCAGCCGCCTGTTTGAGCAGAAACTCAGCCAGTTCCGGAATATCATCCCGCCGCTCGCGAAGCGGTGGAATATGAACCGGGATCACATTGAGGCGGTAATAGAGATCCTCGCGAAACTCCCCCTTACGGATCTTCATCTGCAGATCCTGATGGGTGGCTGCCAGCAGGCGAACGTTAACCGAATGATCCCGACTGGAGCCAACCCGTTGAACGGCTCCTGTCTCCAGGACTCTCAACAGCTTGGCCTGCAGTGCTGCAGGCATATCTCCGATCTCATCAAGGAACAGAGTGCCGCCATCGGCCTGCTCAAAACGGCCGGATCGTGCCCTGTCCGCACCGGTAAATGCTCCCTTCTCGTGGCCGAACAGCTCCGCCTCCAGAAGCTCGGCCGGAATCGCTGCCGTATTAATTGGAACAAACGCCTCACTCTTGCGGTGGCTTCGCTGGTGCAGCTCCTGTGCAACCAACTCCTTACCCGTTCCCGATTCACCCGTAATCATTACGGTCAGATCGGAGGCAGCCACACGGCCCAGTGTACGGAACAGGTGCTGCATCGCCTGGCTTCGACCGATAATCACAGTGTCAGTTTTCACAGGCTTCGCTTTGACCGGCGTTGGCTTTTGTGGTGCTACCCGATTGGCAAGCTGGCGAACCTCGTTAAGATCAAACGGCTTGGGCAGGTACTCCATCGCACCACGACGATAAGCCTCGGCAGCATGACCAAACGTGGTCTCAGCCGTCAGCATCACGGTAGGCACATCAAACAGCCCCGACTCAAGCAGGCTCATGCCATTGCCATCCGGCAGGTAGACATCAAGGAAGAGAATATCAAACTGCTCTTTTGCCAGCGCTTCGGCTTGTGCAATTGATTCGGCCTGCACAACCTCAAACCCCTCCTCTCTGAGAACCCGCTCCAGAATCCAGCGAATTCCCTGGTCATCATCAATAACGAGTGCTCTCATATTGTCTCCTCCCCGGAGTGTTTCAGCGGCAGGTGCAGCACAAATATGGTACGTCCCGCTTCACTGCTCAGTTTCACACGTCCGCCATGCTCCTGAATCACACGCTGCACAATAGCCAGACCGAGACCACTGCCCCGCTCCTTACCCGTCACAAAGGGCTGGAACAGATGATCCATGAGTGATTTGGGAATCGGTGTACCATTACTGGTGATTTTAAGCTCAACCACCGCCCCCTGATGCCCCGGGAGTGCCACCATCGGTGCCATGCGGGTCTGCCAGTCAATCAATGTCGAGCCCGCCTCCAGAGCATTGCTCCATAGATTCTCAATCGCCTGTCTCAGCCGGGCTTCATGGGCAAGCAGCATGGGCAGGCTGGGGTCATAAGCACGTTGTAGCTGCACACCTTCAGGTACCCTGCAGACATCATCGAGCAGAGCATGGATATTAACCGGTTCCATGGTGATGTCAGCTCTGGGCCCCAGCTGTAGAAACGTGTCAATGCGATCCCTGATACGATCCACTTCAGAGAGCATATGGACACTGATCTCAACGACATCCTTGTCACTGGCCTGCTCAGAGAGCCACTGGCCGGCACCACGCAGTGAGGCCAGAGGGTTCTTCACTTCATGTGCCATCTCCAGCGCAATACGGGCCACTGCCTCGGCCATCTCCTGACGTTTGGCCTGCTTCTCCACTTCGGCTCTGTTCCCTTCCGGCACCATCAGCACAACCGTGCCACGCTCATGGGGGCCCAGATGCAGGGAGTAGGGAGCATGGGTAAACCGGCTACTGAACGCATCATCTGTCACAGTCTCGCCCTGTGAGACTCGCTCCAGCATGGCGTTTACTTCTGATGATGGCTCAAAAAAGTCGGAGAGATGCCGCCCCGCCAGCTTTCGGACTGAAGTTCCAAGCTGCTCCTCAGCCAGAATATTAGCATGGGTGATTTTACCCTCCCCGTCCAGCAGCAACATCGGCAACGGCAGACTGGAGATCGCAATCTCCCTCTGATCGAACAACCGATTAAGCGGCAAGTGAAACACTCTCTTTCGGACTGAGAAAATAGGATTCAGCCGCTTTGATCTGCTCTTGCCAATCCTCGATATGCTGGAAATGGCCTCGGAACTCAGCTGAGCCACGCATCCCCTTGCTGTACCAGATCACATGCTTGCGAGCCAACCGGATAGCTGAATATTCACCATGATGCTCGGCAAGCAGCAGCATATGCTCTTTAACAATAGCCCAGCGCTCTTTGTCTGTCGGTCTGGATGGAGCCGGTTTACCGGTAAGCGCCGCACTCACCTCACCCAGCACCCAGGGGTTCCCCTGCACTGCACGCCCGACCATAACCCCGTCACAGCCTGAGATGCGCACCATCTCCAGTGCACTTGCAGCATCCACGATGTCGCCATTACCAACCACAGGAATGGAGACGACAGACTTGGCACGGCCGATATCTTCCCAGTTGGCATGGCCATTAAACATCTGCGCTCTTGTCCTGCCATGCACGGTTAGCATCTGCACACCGCTCTGCTCGGCAATCCGGGCGATATTCTCGACGTTTTTACTGCTCTCATCCCATCCGGTTCGAACCTTCAGCGTTACGGGCAGATCAATACCTTTCACGACCGCCTCAAGAATTGAAGCCACCAGCCTCTCATCCCGTAGCATGGCGGAGCCTGCCACCTGCTTCACAATCTTCTTCACCGGACAGCCCATGTTGATATCGACAGAATCAGCACCATGCGCCTTGGCCCACTGCGCTGCTTCCACCATATATTTTGGGTCGGAGCCAGCAATCTGGATCGATACGGGGTGCTCGTCGGCATCGACAACGGCCATTCTCCGGGTACGTTCCCGCTTCTGTTCAATGGCACGGCTGGCAATCATCTCCGTCACCATCAATCCAACACCAAAGCGTTTGCATATTTTGCGGAACGGCAGATCCGTAATCCCCGCCATCGGCGCCAGCAGCAGTGGTGGATCAATGCGATGTTCGCCCAATCTAAAGTCTGTTAAACTCATATCTCCTCGTATCCTAAGGCTGCTTTGATTTGTGGTCACGGTCGCGTGCCCCATGAATGGGTCACCAAACCATGCACGCCGGTGCCTGATTTATAAGCAAAGGTAAAACCATACTTTTGCCTTTGCGTTAAAGAATAAGCTTATTCGCTCCAATCAAATTGCCTAATAATTGGGCAACTGTACTGATTCATATTGATCATGTCAGCTATGGCTGACAGCCTTGCCCAATGGAATCAGCCCCCTCACCAACTGTCAGATGGCCAAACACCCACTTTATTCAATCCGTTGCCGACACCCGCCTCTTCCCGGAAATCGCTATGCCGCAGGTTGCAGTAGCCGGTCACTCCAATGTAGGCAAGTCGAGTCTTCTTAACACACTGTTTGACCGCAAGGGGCTGGTAAAGGTTTCCAAAAAACCGGGCTGCACACGCCTGCTCAACCTGTTCGATCTGGATGAACAGATCCTGATTGTCGACCTGCCGGGCTACGGTTATGCCAGAGCTCCGAAAGCTGAGAAGCGGAAGTGGGCGCAGCTGATCGAGCTCTATCTGAAGAGCCCCTCCGTGGCCCAGATCGTTTTAGTTCTGCTTGATATTCGTCACGGCCCCAAAGACAGCGATATGCAACTGATCGAATGGCTTAACGAGTATGGTATTCGCTGGATTCCTGTTGCCACCAAAGCCGACAAACTGACCGGCAATAAACGTGCCGCACGCCTGAAAGAGATGTGTGACGCGATGGGCGGTCTGCTCAAACCAATACCCACCTCATCCCACGATGGCCGCGGCATCAAAAAGCTGCGTGAACTGATTATCCAGGAGCTGCTGGTAAATACCCCGAGCAGAGTCTGGGAAGAGTTGGACGAAGGCCAAGCCCCTGATTAAAATGAACAGACCGCCACCTCGCGCTAATTGCTTTGACGCCTCGGCCTTGCTCAAGGTATTCACACTTGAGTCTGGTAGTAACATCGTGCGCGACTACTTCAATAGCCGCTCGCCAACAAAGTACACAACTCCATTCTGTTTCTATGAAGCGTTGAACGCCCTCAAGGTCAAATGGCTGTACCGCAACGAGATTACAAAAGCCGAGTACACAGAGGCCGCCTTTAGACTCGTCGCTTGGTTTAGCGCAAGCACGCGCCATGCCAAAGATATTGATCTGCAGGATCCAGTTGTTTTTTCCAGAGTTCGCGAGTTGGCCGAGCGTCACTCACTCGATTTATCGGATGCATTCCAAATTCTCAGCGTCAAAGAGGGGTACTTTTCTCACCTCACCAATGACTCGCAAACCATTCTTGTAACAGCAGATAAGGCACTTGCAAAAGCAGCGCAGTTAGAGGGCATAAGGTCGTGGTATTGTCTTGGCGAGCCTGAGCCGTGAAGCGCCTTAACCTTGCATTCAAGAGGGTCGCCACCTGCATGCCGGCAATCAGCGACAGCAGAGATGCACCTGAGATCAACGGCTTCTCACTCCCTGATATGAAAAACAGGCTTACTTAAATTTCTTCAGACGAGGATCATTAATAGCAAATACGGTTTCACCCGTAGCGAAAGCAAGCTTCAGATAGGGGACACACCCCCCGCACTCCACACCGGCGCCACTCTTCTTTTGAGCCTCTTCAAAGCTTCCATGCACCTTAAGCTGCTCAAAAGTTTTGTTGATACATTCACAACGGTTCACCAATGCCTCATCTGCGCTCAACCCTTCATCCTGCATCTGAATCTCCCTTTTCCGGCCCACGGCCAAATTTCATCATCGGATACTGGCCCATATCACCATAAAACGGCAAGCGCAGCATCCAGATCAGCTGATGGGCTGGCTGGTCAAGAAACTGAGTCAAACCAATCGTCATGCCCTGGTGCCCTTTTTCAGGTTGAGCAATATAAGTCCCGAACAGGCGGTCCCAGATGGAGAGGTTAAAACCATAATTGCTGTTGGTTTCCTGTTTGATAATTGAGTGGTGCACCCGGTGCATATCGGGCGTTACAAAGAGTATGCGGATGATTGCATCAACGGCTTTTGGCAGACGGACATTGCTATGGTTGAACATCGCCATGCCATTAAGTACCACTTCAAAGATCAGCACTGCCAGAGCAGGTGCGCCCAACAGCACAACAACGCCCATCTTAATCAGCATGGAGAAGATGATCTCAAGCGGATGGAAGCGAAGGCCTGTTGTCACATCAATATCACGATCTGAATGATGCACCATATGCAATCGCCACAAGAGTGGAACGGCATGCACCAGCACATGCTGGGCGTAGATCACCA